>JBHLKK010000063.1:0-8735 GCA_048886745.1 Candidatus Hodarchaeota archaeon
CTTGACATTAATAGATACCTATTTAAGAGCATTCTCTTAAGATACCTAAAAACATATGGTGGTATTGATGAAAAAAAGATTGATTGTACTGGCGTTGATTACTGCGGTATGTCTTTCGATGTACACTTTCGCGTTCTCACAAGAAGGTTTTGTGGGTAATCAAGGATTCTCGGCAGAACCGGCATTTGCATCTGAGATTACGAGTTTTCCATCAACCAAGTATACTGGCTATTCAAACATTACGGCTTACACATCACCGGACTCAAGCTTTGATCTAACAATTCAATACCTGCAAAGTGCTGAATTCGAGATTGATATTGAGATTTATTCCATAAGCAATGGTTTTCTGCTTGAAGAAATTATCGATGCACTTGGTCGAAACAGTTCTATGGTTGTACGAGTAATAGTTTCCTCCACCCACGCCTCGTACTTTGAACACAATTGGACTGGAGGCGCACTGTATAACCTCTCTCACTATAATTCTTCATCGGGATATCCTGGTGTTGAATTGTACGAATCTAGCAACACCTTTACATTTACCCATTCTAAGTTCATAATAATCGACCGGGAGGTTGTACTGGTTCAGAGTGCTAATTGGGCCAAAACCGGCATCCCACCGGATCCAAGCTATGGCAATAGAGAATGGGGTGTTGTTGTAAAGAATCAGGATGTAGTTGACTACTTCCTTGACGTTTTTACAAATGATGTGCTCATAGCAACACCTTACACACCCGATCCCTACCATCTAAAGACCTTCAGTGCCTCTATATCAACTGGTTCTTATCCTGACTCACCTACTCCATTTTCCAATCAAACTTTTACAGGATCTATGAGTATCCAACCCGTCTTATCTCCGGACAATTCCAATGAAACCATAGTTCAGCTTCTGAGGTCTGCAAACAATACTCTAGACGTTCAACAGATGTACATCAAACGTTACTGGGATAGCGGAACTGACTACTTCCTTGAAGAACTAGTAGCGGCAGCCGCAAGAGGTGTAACTGTCAGAGTCATACTGGATGGTGATAGCTCCGGGATGACTGAGGTTGCGTATTATCTAACCAACAATAGCGTTGCAGTTTCTTTTGACAACAACACATACTTCGAATGGACACATAACAAAGGTGTGATCGTGGATGGAAAAGTCGTTCTTATATCAAGTATTAACTGGTCTCACGAATCTGTTAATGAAAACAGGGAAGCAGGAGTCATAATATATAGTCAAAGCGTCGCAAGCTACTTCGCCCAGGTCTTTCAATGGGATTGGAATGTCGCAGAATATCTTGGCGGTGGCACCGGTGGTGGATTGGACATCCCGTTAGAGTATTTGGCAATCGGTGGTGTCGTCGGAGTTATCATCATAGCAGTGATTGCGTTTTTCACCAAGAAAAAGTGAGGATTACAGTCAACTTTCCTCTTACTTTTTCTGGTTTGGATATATCTATACTATCGACCTCGATAATGAGACCTCTAGGAAGTAAAGCTAGAAAAATCTCATTAATTTTTCTTGTTGCACAATTCATAAGGGTTTTTGAGTATAATATCTCTTAGTAAATCATGGTCTCTAGTGTGATTTCAGATGAAAAAGATTGTTGAAATCAACGCCCTCAAGAAAGATTTTCAAAAGGTAGATCTACGCTTTGCCCTAGTTTATCCAAATCAATATCGTGCAGGAATGACCAGCTTAGCTGTCCACCTTATGTATGAATTGATAAATGATCGAGAAGACAGTTTGTGCGAACGTCTTTTCATGTCTGCCCAACCTCTTTCGGTTGAATCAAGACAACCCTTATCGAAGTTTGATGTAGTTGGTTTTTCTCTTCAATACGAGACCGACTACACAAATGTCTTAAAGATTTTGAGATCCTCCAATATTCCAGTACGATCAGCTGATCGAACAAGCGATAATCCTTTGATCGTTGCAGGAGGACCTTGTGTATCCGAGAATCCAGAACCACTTGCTTACTTTGTTGATGTGTTTGTAGTCGGGGAGCTTGAATCGATTTTTGATGACATAATGGCAATACTTGTGAAACCTAGCCCCAAATCGAATTTGGAGGAGCTTGCAAATATCAGAGGAATATATATCCCTTCTCTATATCCTGAACATGTTGAAAGGGTCTGGGTAAAGGATTTGGATTCTGTCTATCATTCGATAAAACAAATCATTCCTCAGGTTGAAAAAGACGATTCCTATTCCCCCGCCTTCGGTAAAGCCCTCTTGGTGGAAGCATCAAGGGGATGTTGGCGTGGATGTCGATTCTGTCTAATAGGCTACCAGTGCAGACCCTACCGAGAACGTAGCCTGAGTCGACTAAAAGAAATCATTGACGATGGCGTAAAATATACCGGGGTCGAAAAGGTTGCATTAATAGGTCCTGCAATATCTGATTATAGTCGACTTGAAGATCTTTGCTGGTTGATTGTGAATTCTGGACTAGAACTATCAATTCCGTCTTTGCGAGCGGATCGCGTCTCCGAGAACATAATAGAGGCCCTTGTTACAGGTGGCCAAAAAACAATCTCCCTTGCTCCTGAGGTGGCTTCCACCGCTCTTGTGGAAAGTATCAACAAAGGAATTACTCAGGATCATGTGCTAACTTCGGCTCAAACAGCATTAGCTGGAGGAATCGAGAACCTGAAACTATACTTCATTATTGGCCTTCCATCAGAGACTGATGACGATGCTCTTCAGATATCACATCTTGCAGAGAAAGTCGCAAATCTTGGATTCAAAAAACATTCTGTGCGGCTCAGCATAAATCCATTCATACCAAAACCCCACACACCTTTCCAATGGTTTGCGCAGCAACCATTAGATGTCCTGAGAAGAAGATTGAAAACCATTAAGACCCAACTCAGGCGTGATTCAAGGATCAAGGTTGAACATCTTGACCTAAGGTGGGGAAGAATACAGACAGCGCTTTCATTGGGAGATCGCAATCTCGGAGAAGTTCTAGAATCGGCAGCTATTTTCAATGGCGGATTAGGTGATTGGAGACGAGCCTTTAAGACTCATGACCTCAAAATAGAGGACTATGCGAACAGACCCAGATCCATTGGTGATAAACTACCGTGGGATTTCATAAGGGTTGTGGATTCTGATCTGCTTGTCAAAGAGTATGAAAAGGCGCTCAATTACATTGCATAGTCTGCATGAAGAAGATTTGCTTCAGCTAATTTTTTTCTTGCTCAACCCTTCCGATGCATTTATTTATGGCCGATTCGATTAGTGACCTAACAAGCAGGAGCGGGTGAGCCCATGACTCTCGAAGAGAGGGACATGAAAAAACATTTTCCTAAACTTGCAAAGGAAATTAAGAGCAGCAAAACCAGAAAGGTCAAAATAGGGGGAGTTCGCTGGTCCGAAAAAGACTACTACAAGGAGCTTACCAACCCTGATGTCATAAGTTTTTTGAGACGGTGCGATACTGAAAAACAAGCATTGGAAATAATTGATTATCTAGAGAAAAGGGAAGAGATCACTCTCGAATACGCCGATGTTCTTAGGCATCAATTGCAGACAGGTGGTGTTCGTTCCTTCGGACCGAAGAAAACATGGGGTTACTTTGAGAGAATCTACAGAAAGAAAGAAAAAAGCAAGAAAGAGTAGCAGGCCAAAAGCCACTTATATTGGTGATCAACAAACATTGCTGAAAACATCCCGCGTGGCATTTTATTGGTTCGATATTGGATCCAAAATTGGACGATCCAAGTTTTTGAGGCGATATAGGTGTGTGAATTCTCTGTGAAACTAGAAAAGAATGGAGATACTCTTGTTATTGCACAGGACATAGTAAGAGTGCAGGTTTCTAGCAGGAAGTGTGTTTTTCAAGACATCTTGAGATCGAGTCAAGAAACTTCACCATATCTGGTCACAAGAGTCGATGTTCCCAATGAGGAATTAATACTCCGCGAAATCCCTATGCTTGATTTACTGTTAGAGTTTGCTGATGAATATCAAAAAGCCAGGGCAAGTGGCGAGTCAGCAAATCTTCAAAAGATTTGGTCAAAAATAAAAGGAACAGGAGATGAGTTGGTAATCAAGCTGGCAAAATAAGTTTGCCCACAGGATCTCGTTCTTAACTCTGTTTCTTATTCTTGCAGAGCCTGTATGACTTTCAACTAGCAGAGAAAAAAAAAGACGTTAAGAGCAGATCGGTTTTGGATCGGGCACATGAACTCTGGCATTTCCTGGCCAGACTGATATCGCATGATTTTCGAATCAAGATTTCAGAGGTTTTTACAATCTATCAGAGCCTTTACATCTTAATGGGGTGAATATGATCCACTCAGATATACTGTGATTATTGATATTCATGATATTCAGAGTGGACAACTTTGGGAATTGTGATTCCATGAGAAGCAATGTATATGGGGGTCATGTTTTACCCGCGGGCATCATTAATTGCGCGTTCATTGAAGACACTGCCCGTTTGTTCACCAACCTACTCCAATATTAAAATAGACTCAAATCTGATTTAAACTTTTCCATGCGGTGGAATTCGGCTTCCATATGAGTGAGAGATTTGATCATTCTCAAAACATTCTTTTAGGTAAAACATCTTAAGTCTGAGTCATGAATGCAGAAATGGAGAAGATCTAAAATGAAATACTCAGTTGTAGTCCACGGGGGCGCTGGTACCGTTACACCCGAGAGATTCAAAGAAGCAAAAAAAGGTATAATGTCTGCTCTACAGACAGCTTCCTCGTTGCTTGCAGAAGGTAGAAGCGCCATCGCCGCGGTAGAAGAGTCAGTAAAGATAATGGAAGACAATCCCAATTTCAATGCTGGAAAGGGTTCTACACTAACGATAGATGGCCAGGTTCAAATGGGAGCTTGCATAATGGATGGGAAGACGTTGGATGTTGGTGCCGTTGCTCTGGTTTCAAATGTTCGTTATCCTATTTCCTTGGCTCGTCTCGTTATGAGAGCAACAGATCACATATTAATTACGAGCGATTTTGCTGAGCATTTAGCCAAAAAATTTAACATGGAGATTAGCGATCCTTTGACAAATAAGAGTACTGAAAGATGGAAACAATTGCGGAAACGATTCATGAAAGAGGAACTCGGTTATCTAAAAAGGAATTCGAAATTGTTGAAGCAATTTCCTGATCTGGTACAGCTTGGAACTGTTGGTGCAGTTGCCATGGATAACGATAATAATGTGGCAGCGGCCACATCAACTGGTGGAATCACCCTTAAATTGCCTAATCGAATAGGTGATACTCCTCAAGTCGGGTGTGGAACTTATGCCGATAACATATCAGGAGCGGTTTCAGCTACAGGTATAGGGGAAGCTATCGCCCGTGTATGTTTGGCAAAAACCGTATGTTGCCTTATCGAAAACGGCAAATCCGCCCAAAAGGCAGCCAATAAAGCCATAGAGATTTTGAGTCTGCGAATTGGAACGGGGACTGGTGGATGTATAGTTGTCGATAAGGACGGAAACACCGGGATTTCCCATAATACTAAGAATCTTGTTTGGGCCAGAATGACGCACAAGATGAAAAAACCAGAAGTTGGAATTGACTACCCATCAACATGAGGGAGGTTCTTTGCCGCGAATAGCTGTAATAAACCGAGACAAATGCAAACCCAAGGATTGTGGTAAGCCCTGTATGACCTTTTGTCCAGGCGTAAGAATGGGTGACGAGACGGTAACTTTTCCGGATCCTGCCAAGCATCCAATAATATCTGAGGGTCTGTGTACCGGATGTGGAATTTGTGTAAAGAAATGTCCCTATGGAGCCTTGCTAATAGTTAATACTCCAGAACAACTGGAAGGAAAAGCTAGCTATAGGTATGGGCCTAATGCATTTGTTCTATTTAGATTGCCCGTTCCAAAGATTGGAAAAGTTACAGGAATAATAGGCCAAAATGGTGCAGGGAAGACGACTACTCTAAAAATACTGGCAGGAGAGATAAAGCCGAATCTGGGACGCTATGATAATCCTCCTTCTTGGGATGAGATTGTTACTTTCTACAGAGGATCTGAACTTCAGCTTTATTTCGAAAAGATCGCAAATAAGGAGCTTAGAGTGAGTTACAAACCTCAGTACATAACAAAGCTACCCGAAGCAGCAAAAGGAGCTGTCGGTGAACTTCTAGAAAGAACCGATCAGCGAGAAGCCATTGGAGATCTGAAGAAGCAATTGGATTTGGAAAACGTATGGGATCATGAACTTCCAAAATTGTCTGGTGGCGAATTACAGAGAGTAGCTATAGCAGCAGCCTCTGCTAAGGATGCTGATGTATATCTATTTGATGAACCAACAAGCTACCTAGACATCTTCCAAAGGACCAAGATCGGCAAAGTCATACGTTCACTTGCAGCAGAAGAGAAAACTGTGATAGTAGTAGAACACGATCTGGCAATCAATGATTACGTCAGTGATTACACCAGCGTGATTTTTGGAGAGCCCGGCGTCTACGGCATCGTCTCACATCCCTATGGAGTGCGGGAGGGAATAAATGCTTTCCTTAACGGGTATTTAGTGGATGAAAACATACGTTTTAGAGATCGAAGCATCACTTTTCCTTTGCGTCCGCCAACACCCAAAACCGCGCTTATAGAGACACCGCCCGTATTAGAATTTGGGAGTATGAAAAAGGACCTGGATGGTTTTAAGCTTGCTATTGAAGGAGGAATAATTCATCAAGGAGAAATTATCGGTGTTTTGGGACCAAATGGAATAGGAAAGACAACATTTGTGAAAATACTTGCTGGCCTCCTCGAAATCGATAAAGGCGAACCTCCCAAGGAGGAGTTAAAGATTTCTTACAAACCCCAGTATATTAGCGCAGAATATGATGGTACTGTCGGAGAATATTTAGTTGAAGTATCAGGGAGGAAGACCGCCACAAGCATATACAAAACAGAGATAATTGCCCCTCTGGGATTGAAAGACTTACTCGACAGGCAAGTTAACAGCCTTAGTGGCGGAGAGCTTCAAGCGGTTGCCATAGCCGGTTCCCTATCTAGAAAAGCGGATCTCTTGCTAATAGACGAACCGAGCGCTTTTCTGGATGTGGAGCAGAGACTTGCTTCTGCCAAGACAATAAAGCGGATGGTTGAAAAGAACAAGAATGCTGCATTTGTTGTTGAACATGACGTAGTCTATGTTGATACTGTGGCTGATCGCTTGATGGTTTTCGAGGGTGTGCCAAGCCTTGCAGGTCAAGTTGGTTCGCCTGTTGGTATGCGCACCGGCATGAACAAGTTTCTTAAGATGGTCGGAATAACCTTAAGAAGAGACGCCCGTACGGGAAGACCTAGAGTTAACAAATCAGACTCGCGTCTAGATCAAGAGCAGAAGATGTCCGGAGAGTATTATTACTCATCAGCGAAGTAGCCCCAGTCTTGATTGCTTTTGATTTTCAGAAAAACTTTTATACCCATGTATTAATCGGAATTTTGCGAGCTGGGACTAATTTTGTCACACTCGCACTAGTAATAAGATATTAGAGATAGAGGTTTGGGAAAAGACATGGAAAAACCTAAAGCCATAAAGTGGATTGTAAAGGACCCCAAGAAAGACATGTACTGGCCAAGTGAAGAAAGCAAAAAGAAAGCTTGGGTGAATGACGAATCGATTTATGATGAGGCAGACAGAGACCCAGTAGCTTTTTGGGAGAAACTAGCAAGAGAAGGATTGGATTGGTATAAGGAATGGGACAAGGGATATGAATGGAATCCGCCATTCTATAAGTGGTTTGTGAATGGGAAACTCAATGCATGCTATAATGCCGTTGATCGACATATAATGACATGGAGACGGAATAAAGCCGCAATAATATGGGAACCTGAGCCAACTGAGGAAATGCCACGAATACTCACTTACAATGACCTATACAGAGAAGTTAATAAATTCGCGAATGTACTAAAGGGTCTTGGTGTAAAGAAGGGAGACAGAGTAGGAATATATTTACCCATGATCCCAGAAGTTCAAATCGCCATGCTAGCATGCGCTCGAATCGGAGCTGTTCATAGTGTTGTTTTCTCAGCATTCAGTGGTGAATCTCTTAAGACAAGAATGATAGACGCTGAGGCCAAAGTTCTAGTCACGGCCGATGGTTACTATCGAAGGGGAAAGCTCATCGATCTTAAGAAGAGCGCAGATGTTGGAGTAGACGGAATCGATGTCAGGAATGTTATTGTGGTAAAAAGAGCTGGAAATGATGTAACAATGAAAGAAGGCAGAGACTTCTGGTGGCATGAATTGGTGAAAAATGTGAAAGAGAAGTACTGTGAACCTGAAGTAATGGACAGCGAAGATTTACTCTATCTCCTCTACACAAGTGGCACTACTGGACGTCCAAAGGGTGTTATGCACACGACAGGAGGCTATTTGACGCAAGCATATTGGACAGCTAAGTGGAATTTTGACCTTCATGATGAAGATGTATACTGGTGTACTGCAGATATCGGATGGGTAACAGGTCACACCTATGCTTGTTATGGACCACTGTTGTGTGGTGCAACCATCCTAATCTTTGAAGGGTCTCCAGATTATCCGCAATATGATCGATGGTGGGAAATAATTGAAAAATACGGCGTAAATAGCTTCTATACTGCTCCAACTGCAATAAGAATGTTCATGAAGTGGGGGAAAGAATGGCCTCTGAAACATGATTTGAGTAGTATCCGTGTATTAGGCACGGTAGGTGAACCCATCAACCGAGAGGCATGGATGTGGTACTTCGAGAACATCGGTGGAGGAAGATGCCC
>JBHLKK010000064.1:0-8415 GCA_048886745.1 Candidatus Hodarchaeota archaeon
TGTAATCGTTACATCGGATTCGATAATGACAAAATCCAGAATTCGTCCTTACATAAAACGGTTTTTGCATGTCAAAGAGGTGGACGAGGGTCTGAGAGTCATTTCAGGTGGGGGCAAAACCAACATGCTCGTGATACACCGCAGAGAGAAGTATAAATCGTATTAGTTATGCCACACACCTGTTAGAGAGTTGTACTCGTTATTTGCATTATCTTGCCAAAACCAAAGCAATTCCCGAAAAATATTTAACAATGGTACAAGCATAAGATTAGGACACGAGGGAATTGCTGAGGAGGAAGGCATGCAGCATTTAAAGATATTAGTGACGGGGCCATATAAATCAGGAAAGTCAAAGATGGTCGAAAAGCTGAGTACAGGAAAAAGCATAAACATTGAGAATTCAGGGACAACAATAGGCTTGGATTATGGAAGCAGAGATTATGATGATCTAAAGATGCACTTCTTCGGGACTCCAGGGCAAGAACATCTTTCAATTGTGAGCGAAGTGCTTGCGGATGGAGCAGATGGGGCAATAGTGGTTGTTGACAGCAGTAACCATGAATCAATAGAAAAGGTAAAGAGTATATTCTCAAGATTGGGGTGCGGAAATCTACCCTGCGTGATAGCTGCAAACAAGCAAGATGTGTCGGGAGCTTTGTCAGCAGAGCAAATACATGAAATGATCAATATGCCAGAAATTCCAGTTCATCCAACCAGTGCTGAGACAGGTGAGGGAGTAGATGGATTACTAGGCAAGCTCGTCTCTCGATTAAGAGCAAAGGCACTAGAAAAGCGTAAACAATTGCAGGTAGAGCAGTAATATGCAACGCTTCAAAAAAGAATGAGGTAAAATGGGATTTTTCTCAGGTTATTGACCGTGCGGAAGAGCTGTTAGTGACTCTTATTCATTTGACTTCTTCGATTGATTTTTCTCTAACCTTGCGAAGATCTTTCGCAAAAGCTGCCTGATATGAATACACTACGAGCTTGATAATGATTCCTATGACGAGTAGTATTTGCAGGAATAAGTACTGAATTTCAATGTTGATAGTTGCAGGCAATACTGGAGGGCCTATATCGAATGATGTCATTGCTCCGAGAAATGTCAGGATGTACCAGATGTATATGAAGTGTTTAGTGATTCCGAATGCTGCACTGGCTGATGTATTTGTTTCGAAAAGTGCATTCTCCAAGAAAGCCAAGATCGCCGAGAACGCTGCAATTGCTATGATCAAATACATCATGCTCTCAAGCAAGACGAAGTGGAATCCGTAGCTGGCTGCAACTCTGTTTCCCAAGAAAGGCAAAACTGCCATGCTTACAACGGACCATATTGCATAGAATATTCCTTTCTTCACACCCATAACCTTCCACTCCTACACTACAATAGTATGGTTCGATGTAAGACTGAATGCTACAAAGGATATCTCCGCAATTAGGGCGGAGCCTTTTGTGATTCCGTAAACTATCCACGCGGACGCTGATGACCAAAGAGCTATGGGTATTTCAAATTGGATACTGATGATCTGACTTGCGCCTGGACCAAGGATGAATAGCAGTGTGGAGTTATCGACTGAAGAACCCGCAACAGTATCTGCATACAGCTCCATTGTGATGTTCATGTCATATGCGTACAGGAATCCGCCGTGAGACACTGTCCATGAGGCCGAGACCGTAGCATGAGTGGCGTTGACTGTATGGTTGATGTTGATTTGCTGTCCTGAAAGGCTTGAGGCAAGGGTAGCAGAATCGTAGGATAGAATGAAACCCAAACCTGCAAAGGCGACAGCGAAGATTAGGCTAAAAGCCTTGAGTAAACTGAAGATCGATTTCTTGGCAGTCATTTCATTCACCCAATTTTTTGTAAATTTTATCTTGATAGAATTTATAACCCTTTGCTTTGGTAGAGATATGAACAAATGGATTCAGCAAAAAGCTTTTATACGCATAGATTAAATGGGTCGGAGGTGAAAAGAGATGCCTCCTACAGTAGACTTGGAAAAATGTACAGGATGTGGAGACTGTTACGACGTATGTCCTTCAGAACCCAACACCTTTGAAATCAAGGATAAGAAATCGCATGTTGTTCATCCTGAAACGTGCATAGAATGCGGTTCTTGCGAGTCAAGTTGCCCAGAGGCTGCGATAACATTGGAGTAAAAAACTGGGTTCTTTACCCATTTTTTCTTTTGATGACTTTCACCCGTCAAGCCTGAATATGTCTTCTTTTCTTTGATTGTGTTCTTATCACATTGCTGGAAGACCTGTGCTAATTTTCCCCTTGCCGAAAATCCTGATATAACCGTTATGGCCCAGAGCTAGATCTGAGGAGCATTAAGCTATATCAAGTGATATATAGGTGGAATGCAATCCTTTAACGAAGAGAGGATGAGAATGGATGTTTCAGAAGATGCAGGGTTCATAGGTCAGTGTGCTAGCCTGGCCGTACTCCTAGAAGTAAGTGGGTGGCCGAAACCGATAACAAGGCGGCAAACCTGGTAATATCCATCGGACCAGGAACACGGCCAAAACAACCTTTGAGCATTTCTTAGCAGGAGCCATCGCCATCTATCCTCAAATGCGGGCTTTGGCCTTGAAAGGTATTGATGCCGCGCGAAATCACAGGTATGAAGAAATAGAAATCGGGAAACATATAAGGCTGGCAGTCGAAGAAACGCAAAAGTGGCAAAAGGGAGGAAACATAAATCTTGGAACCGTGTTTCTACTATCGCCGCTATGCGCATCTGCTGGGATAAGCATCGCAACATCAGGTGTAAAAGCGAAGAAATTGCGTGAAAACATGGAGTTTGTTTTCAAGAACACCACACCTCAGGATGCCATCGAATTGTACAACACCATCACAGTGGCAAAACCCGGAGGACTTGGTCACTCGTCCAAACTCGATGTAACTGATCCTAAATCCAAATCTGAGATACTTGAAAAGCAGATCACTCTTCTTGATGTATTTAGGATAAGCGCAGAATGGGACGATATTAGTCGGGAATGGATTACGAATTTCGAAATAACCTTTGACCTGGGATATCCAACGTTTTCCAGAATTCTAAAAGAGATAGGTGATGTTAACGTCGCTACGGTTAACACTTATCTTACTATATTGTCAAGTCTTCAAGATACCCTAATAAAGAGAAAAGCGGGCCAACGTGCTGCAGAATCTGTACGCAAGAAAGCAGAAATGATTCTTAAATCAGGAGGTCTTTTAAGCGAAAAAGGAACGGATTTGATTTGGAGATTGGATGAACAATTAAGCAAAAAAAATGGACTGCTAAATCCCGGAACAACAGCGGATTTAACAGCGGCTTCAATAATGGTCGCTCTGTTAGAAAGACCCAGAATATAGCCACTAGGTTTGCATGCGCTCTCTCCAGGTATCGATTTTTCCTATAAGCTGTTTTGCTGAATTCTTATCAAGAGGGCTATCACCATATTTCGTAAGGGCCTTAATGACCTTCCCCATTTCAAAATACGCCGGATGGTATGAAATATGTTTCATCAGCTGATCCCGAGAATCCTCGAAACTCTTGGCCAAGTCCGCTGCGGTTTTACCAGATTGGATATCTGCTTCCAATTGATCCAGGATATCTGCAACAGGACCGGTAGCAGTGCCGATTTTTACTCTTGCAGGTTCAGGGGACGGAGGCGTGACTGGTGAGGGTTCAGGAGATGGCGCAGATGGGGCCGGAGCTGGAGTCGGTGTTGGGGCAGGTGCTGCCGGAGCAGGTGCTGTTTTCGGTATATCGGATATCTTGCTGATCATTTCGGCCGTGGCTTTTCCCAGCGTGGCAACAGCGGTGTTGATCGATTTTACATCACCCTCAATGCCACCAAGTCTATTGTCAAGTTCCTTAATCTTAGCTTCAAAACCACTGAAATCTACCACACCGCCTTGACCGGTGGGGACTCCTTCCGCCGATAATGCCTTTTGGACCTCTTCCCAGAGCTTCGTTGATTCACCGAGAGCATCAGGAATCTGACCGACCTTAGCCATCTCTTTCTTGATAGCGTCAATAGCACTCATTACGTCACCTAGCTGTTCTGCCATATGGTCCATGAATTGCTTGAAAAACATCTTCAATTCTGAAGATATCGCGCTGAGTTCTTCAATGCCAGCGATGATGTGTTCAAGTTTGCTTTCATCTTTCTCAGACATAGGAGACTTCTCCATAATTCTAGTAGTGTCATAACCATAAGCTGATTGGATGTTGATAAATACCAATCAGTTCTTTCCTAAAGACAATTTGGAACAGTAGCAATATATGCGTTTCGGATTAGGCTGCTTTCTGCCTAATCATTGCCACATCTTCAAACCAGAGCGACCTTAGGGAGCAACTCTCCATATGATAAAAGATAGTTCGCCATACAGAGTGAGGGCCGGATTATGATAGCGGAATAACTCTACTGTGTTTGGGAGTGGTAGATCTAGATATTTTTCCAAGTATGGAAACTTCACAAATTCACTTAGTATAGGTTGTGTAAATATGATGACATAATCAATCTCACCGTCTTCTATCATATCTAAGAACTCCTGTTCGGTTTCCGGAGGTACACGAGCTGTACGATAGTCCGCAAAATATGGTAACGGCACATAGCCGTTTGTCAACACCGTAACATCTGATGTGGTATTTGCCTTAAGCCAGTTACCTGCTATATATACATCTGGATAGAAACTATCGCTATAGGCTCCGAAATTTATGAAAACATAACTTTGGTAGATGCTGAATGATGAAGCAAACAGAATCGTTATGGTTATGCTCAGAATCATCTTTTTATCTGTATCGGTCAAATGTGCTCCTTCAAGCAATTTCTTAGACAATACTAATGCACCACCGGCAATTGCTACCACGGCCGAATAGAATGGAAGAATGCCAAAAAGGGGAAGATACGATACCTGATATAAGGAAGCTATCACTAGGAGAAAAAGGGGGACGCTGACAATCACCGTTGGAACAAGCCAGTCACGTTTTGTGAGGATCAAAGCTCCCTCTGCTGCAGGTATCATCAACAAGGGTAGACAAGGCATGAAGTGTCTTACTCCTCCCCCAAAAGTGCCAAACCAGAAAAGAGCCAGATACACGAGTAATGGCAAGAATAGAATCATAATATCCTTTTTTGGGCGCAATAATAGCATATATCCCCCTCCTAGGGCAAAGAGAACAAACAGCGCTTGAGGATAATACCCCAAATATCCGTAGACACCATATGTATGGTCTAGCATGGAACCAATGTTTGCACCCATTGATGCTACATTTTCATAAAGTCTTTGAAGTACATTCTGCAGACGAAGCGTTATTTCATTCAAGACAGGAATCTCTGCGCCAAAAATGAGGATTGCTAGAAACACCAAAAAAGATGATCCAAGCAGAATGGCGATTCTCTTCTTATCCTTCAAGCTAAGTATCGCCAAGAATATCATAATCGATAGAAATACAAGACCGTGAAGCTTTGTAAAGAGTGATAAAAAGATAAAGAAGCCACAAATAAGCAAATCCTCTCTTGATCCAGATTCTTTCCAGCTGGCAAAAAAGAAAAGAGACGGAACTATGAGAGTTGTTGCTAGCAGATCAGGAAACAACCTAATAGAAAAATATATGATTGTTGGATTTGTACCGATGAAGACTGCAGCAATAGCCCCGAACCAATGAGACTTGGTTTTGTCTCCTCCGGACAATTTTGTTGCCAAGAGGTATACAGATGGAATAATCATGGCGGTAAAAAAGATTGATATACGTTCTAAGGAGTAGAAGTCGAGTGAGGCAAACTTCATTAGGGCAGCATATGTGTATACAAAGAAGAATCTTCCGTATGTTTCTCCTGCCCACAAGCTTTCACCAAATTCAATCGGAAAATCCTCGGCAAAGGACTTGTTGAGCAACAGATTCCTAATTACGTAGAGATGTGCATATTCATCCCTTGAGTGAAAGGGAGCATGTCTTAGCAAGGACGATACAACATAGAATGAGATGATAAAAAGAATTAAGATGAGTTCGGCCCTGTTGGGGAGCGTGTATGCCCCTCCTTGTTTCAGAATCAATCGCTTTAGAGCGACAACAGGTACTAGGCAAAAGAATTCTCCAATGAGTAATATATCAATTATGTGCCAGAAATTCAGGAGTGAGCAGAATATCGCAGTTATGTTGATAAGAAGCAGTCCGGACCCGAAACTGATCATAAGCTTCTCAATAAAGGTCCTTTCTTTTCTTGAGAATGCTTCTGAAAACATATAGCCCAAAAACAGCAGCGTTATGAATGCAAAATAAACATCAAGATTGACCAGAAAATCAACAAATATTATCAGGGAAAAAAAGGTTGAAATCAGGATTAGGTCAAACAATCCTTTATTTGATAGCCTCCTGCAGAGTTTTGCAGAGGGGTGAGTGGAGCTATCAGGCTCGTGCTCTTCGTCATCAAGACTCAGTCCAACCCACCACCTAATCTAGGTTCAGAAGCTGTTAACTAGTCGAATTGGTCTTTAGCTTATTCTGATTTAGCAAGCAGAGGTCGTCCCTCATTTCTTCTTTTTCGTCGAGCACAATAGTCTCTTGCTTTCTTCTGGAGTCAAACCCAGAAGTTTCTGGACCAATGTCTCTTTCTCGGCTTCGGCTCTTCCCTCAATCCATTCCAGTTTCCGGTAAATTGATTCTTGTTCTGGAGTTATTTTCAATTAAGTTTCCGGTTCTTCGGTCGTTGGCATATCTTCGACAGCTGATGGAAGTTCTTCTTCTTCGACTTCTGCAGGCACTTCCTCCGCAACTTCCTGGGCAGGTAACGCTTCATCCGGACTAGGGTGTGTAGATTCAACGTCCGGCTCGGTTGAAATCATTATGGGCTCTTCGGGAGCTTCCGTTATCGGTGCCTTTGGTGGTTCCCCAGCTATTTCCTCATATGTTTCTCGTACCAGAAGATCTCTCCCTTTCACATCTAGCGGCCTCGGTGGGGGTCTGTCCTTCCTTATGGCTTTGCGCAGTCTCCTAATCTTCCTGATTATTGGTGGATAACGGATGTAACTGTTCCACACCGAGTAACCCACAACTGCTGTGAGTACCCCCGAAAACAAGATGATTATCAGCCAATCAATAGAAACTACAACTGGTTGTCCCGGTGGTAAGCTCACCGTGATTCCAATTTGAATTGTCTGATTCTGATAGCCGATTTTGCTGGCCATAATGCTAACATTATGTAATCCGACATCGGATTCATCAAGCCCTGTTGTGTAGAACGACAGAATGTATTGACCGTTTCCAAGCAGGATCACATCGTGAGTTCCATCCCATCCACTAACGGTTATGTTCGCGTCATCAATCGGTTCTTGAACTCCTCGATCAGTACGCATCAATGTTATGGTAACATTCTTGTTTTCGCCTGTAGAAATGCTGAGACCAAGAGGTCCAGATATCGCAGTCTTTGCCAGAATCTGAACATCAATCGTATGAGACGCGGTAGGATAACCAGATTTCATTGCTCTTACCGTGATAGTGTGAGAACCCAGATCTGAGGGAGCCATTATGCTTCTTTGGTATTCAGCCGATACTCCTGGCGTTGTTTCGAACATGACTGTCCATGTTCCTGCGGGCTGCCATTCTGCGTGATACTCAACCGTGGCGTTTGTAATCAGTTCATTAGTTCCGGGATCCGTAAAGTTTACTGTAAATGTTGTCTCTTCGCTGGCAATCATTATGGCAGGCGTAGCGGAAGGTGCGACCGTCATAATGGTTGAATCCTTCAGGGAGACACTTAGAGGATCATTGAGTTGGAATGCCATGTTCCTTATTTCAGTGAAGTTGGTTCCGAAGGCTGATGTATATACATAGTAGTGGTATGTGAAAACCGTTCCATTTTGCATGAGATACATATCGCCTTGGTGTCCCTCTCTTAGGATCTGCTGAAGCATTATATTCGGTCCTATGCCACCGACAACAAGCGATAATACCTCCCAGCCAATGGTATCGTTTGTTGTAATAATCCCAATTGAAGGGTCGCTTCCAGATGCATTGTCATACCATGCACACCAAGGTTCAATTGGAAAATCTCTTCTGCGGGAACTTGATGACTCATTAAACAAACCATATTTTGATCCGTACCAAGCATGTTCATTCTGTAGAGCTGCGCCTGCTGTGGCGTTAGCGGTAAAGGTCAAAACGTGAGGCCAGTCACCATAGTTCTTAACATAGGCACCAGCTCCAGGAATCTGGACGTTTACCTGAATTCTCTGATCCAATTCAGCTAGAAGGTTATATCCGTGGTAATAAAGCCGATAGGTATAGGTATAGTTGAAGAATCCACTTCCATGATTAGCAGGACTCATTGATGGGTAATAGGAATCTGTGTGTCCAGTGAAACTCACAGACTTCCCGTCTACTGTCCAAGCTCCGTTTTCATATCCGCCGTCACTTGTTTTGA
>JBHLKK010000065.1:0-8123 GCA_048886745.1 Candidatus Hodarchaeota archaeon
ATTAGAGAGTTGGAGTCTCAGGTTGCAGCCGAGGGAGAGATTCTATCTCATTTTGACTTAAAGCATTTCTGGAGCCTCTTGGAGGTAAACGAAAAACACATTCTTTATGGTCCGAGAGGAAGCGAATATCTTTTTAAAAAAGACGGGGAAACCTTCAAAATATCTGACGAAGTTTTTAGCCAAGGGAATTGGGGACGTTTTCTTGTTGTGCATTCTGAGACATCGCTCCCTTCAGATCTAAGCCACTTTGAACTAATAATAAGACCTCCTTTTGTAGAGAAAGTCGTAAGAGCTAGAGATGCGAAAAATATCGAGTTTGTGCGTCTTCTTCCTCAAGCAAGGGGGTATCTGAGAAAGCTAACTCGTCTTGCAAGTAGCCTATCTAATGTAAACAAGGCAAGATTACATTTGACTGGTAAAGGAGCTGAGCTTATCATAGAGGACTATAAACCATTTGAAGATGCAGAAGGCTACGGAATTGCTTTGGATGCACTAGGGGACATAGGTAATCTCCTAAAGAAAATAAGCTATGTACCGTCTAGATTTGAGCCACAGTTTGGACAAAAACGAACATCCTTTATTTCAATTCTCACTCCACAGTAGGGGCAGAAATTAACATCGCTTTCCGGCGTCTCGGTGATAACTTCTGATGGTTCCAATTCAACTTCTTCAATTTCTGCAGGTTCAGATTCAAATTCCTCAATCTCTGCAGATTCAGATTCATACTCAGAAAATGATAGCCTTTCGCTCCTTATATCCAACGTCTGAAAGCTTCTCATGCCCTCGTAGGAGAGACCTAGCTGTCCAAGCGCCTCTTTTGGAAGATTCTTCCATTCCTGCTTTGCAAAGAGATTCTTAAGGGTCTTGACTTTGGGAATTGGACCCCTGAGTTCCTTATGATTACCGTTATCGAGTTGGAACTCAAGCCTAGAGCTGCCAGCGGCACGCCATCTCTTGACTTCGTGGAGGGGGATTATATGTGTTCTCTCTTCTTCATCTTGATAATACATGCGATAATTGGTTAATATGAAATTCTTCCAATGGAGAATCCATCTTTCTCCTCTAAATTTCGGATAATCCTTTAGAAAGGTTTTTACGAACATGCTGGCACCTTTAATCGGTTCCCATTCACCTTCAATAAACTCAGACATCTATGATGCCTCCGATTACATATTATATTATGTATTTCTCTATATTAAACACCAAACTAAGGTATATCTAGAGTTTCGCAAACATTTAACTCCAGAATTGTGTTTTCCTCAATGAAAAGATACGTTACTACACTTATATATTTTGCTTTGATCTGACCATTGTTTTAAATAGTCTCAGTCTCTAAGCTCTTCAATTAGTGTCATACTGGCAATTACATTAAGAAGAGGATCTAAATGGAGCATGTTGTGGAGGCAAAGGATCTTACAAAGATATTTGAGAGAACTATAGCAGTTGATCACATAAGCTTCAGTGTCAAGAGTGGAGAGGTCTTCAGTCTTTTAGGTCCAAATGGAGCTGGAAAGACCACGACAGTCCGTATGCTGTGTGGACTGCTAAAACCTACTGAGGGAAGCGCAACGGTGGGTGGCCATGACATAATTCATGATACGAAAAAGGTGCGTCAGATTGTGGGTTTTCTTCCGGAGGTTCACGGACTTTATGAACGCCTTTCGGCCTATGAGAACTTGGACTTCTATGGTCAGCTATACGGTTTATCCAACCATGAAAGACATGCTAAAATAAGAGAACTGCTAGAACTTGTTGGCCTCTGGGAGAGACGCAATGAGAAAACCGGAACTTTTAGTCGAGGAATGAAACAAAAGATTGCAATAGCAAGATCCCTGATTCATGATCCTGAAATCCTGTTTTTGGATGAACCTACAAGCGGCCTGGATCCGACGATGTCAAAAAAGGTCCGTGATTTCATAACGGAATTGTGTAGAAAGCAAAGTCGAACAGCTTTCATCTGCACCCATAGGCTGGCAGAAGCAGAGCAATTGTCCACCCGAGTGGTGATTATTAATAGAGGGAGAACGGTTGCAGTCGGGAAAACTGAAATCATGCGAAAGAGGCTTTGGAAGTATCGGAGGTTCAAGATAAGTCTAGTTGGTCTTGCCAAACCCATCTTAAAGATCCTGAAAGGAATTCCTGCCATTTCAAATATCGAAACCGAGAACAGTTGTATATTCTTCGAGGTTGAGAATCCAGTCGAGACTAATCCGATTATTGTCAGCGAAGTTGTTAAAGCAGGCGGTCAAATAATTGCCTTTGAAGAAGTTAGAAGGTCTTTGGAAGAGATATATTTGAAGATTATGGGGGAATTATGAATGTCTTGGAAACCATGGATTATTGCCAAAAAGGAAATCAGAGAGATAATTATTAGAAGCAAATATATTCTATTGACAACCGTTGGAATGGCATTCCTAATGGGCGTAGTTTTGCCCCTCATTATGACCATACTATTTATGGCGGGCATTCAGACTACTGATCCCATACCTCCTGAATTTGGGAATATTCCTGATTTTGTACCAGGTCAAGCAAGCATGACTTCAGGAGAGCTCATGTTTATTTTTATGATCTATACAATGATCGGCACATTTCAAATTATGGTGCCTGCTATGCTACCGATTTACATTGCAGCGGATAGTTTTGCTGGAGAACGTGAAAGGAAAACCGTTGAGCCATTGTTGACTACCCCCTTGTCCAATAGGGAACTTCTACTCGGGAAAATCCTGACGTCCCTTATACCATCAATAATTGGGGCTTTCGGTGGATATAGTGCCACAGTTGCCATTATCAATATTCTAGCATGGCCAGTATTCCAGATGATAATATTTCCAAATCCCAGCTACCTCTTGCTGGAGTTAGTCGGAGCACCATTAATAGCTCTGGCCGGAATATTGCTGATGGTTATTGTTTCAACCAAGGTGCACCGAGTTCGGGAAGCAAGTCAGGTAGGAGGTGTGGTTATTCTTCCACTTCTGGTACTCATGTTTGGTCAGATATTCGGCTTTATTGCGTTTACAATGATTAACGTGCTTTTGATTCTGGGCTTGATTGGAATCGGTAATGCGATATTCTATTGGCTGGCAATCAGGACTTTCAATAGGGAGAAACTCCTCAGCTAGAAATCCTACGAGGTTTCAATGAATGTGTCTAGACGGGCTTGCCTCTTGAAGAAATCATATAGCTGGCTTTTTGCTAGCCATCTCTTTAAGGGGATTATGAGATCTCTCCCTGCTGCCTTGAGAGCATCATCAAAACTTCCATAGCGCTTAGGTGCTGTTTTCATTGCATTACGAACATTCTCTCTTATTTGCCAAACACCCAATGGTAGAACATAACCAGGCCTTACTTCACGAAGGACGAGGACTGCAGCCTGACGCCTAATCCTGTTCAAGTACTCACCAACAGCCAATCTGGCTGCATAATATGCACCTGCTACTCTTGAAGCATATTCTTTTCTTCCTGCATAGAACTCATAGTCATTAACAATTATTGGCTGATAGCCTTGATCTACCCAAGCTGACCCCGGATACCATGCTTCAAGTTGCTCAAAAGACCAACTTGACGGTATCAGTATTATCTTGAAATGGTTATCCAGATAATTAGATTCAAAAAGCAGATGTTCATTTATTTCTGGATAGGTCTTGATTTTTTGAACCAGACTTCTGGATACAATACTATCAATAGCAGTTATGCTCCATCTGGTTGGAACCAATTTTCTATATTTGGATGTTCCGAGAAGACCTGCTGAAAGCAGTTGATTTATCTGGGTTACTGAAAATCTCATCTTATACAATGATATTGCTGCATTTGCTGCCTTCATATCCGTGTCTGATACAACATAGTCCAATCTAGGGTGTATCTTCGGATTCTCAACTATGGTCACTTTTTCGACTTTTCCAATAGGTCCCATAGGTTGACTGTAACTGTCAAATTCCAGCCTGAATCTTGGCTCTTTTTCAAATTTGGCCTCAGTATCTACAGGACTTTTTGCCATAATGATTAGCTGACTTGTCTCCAAGAATCGGCTACTCTGGGGCTTTCTTACATTTATCGGAAAAACTGATCTTACCAAACTAGTTCGATAATTGACAATGGTGTCAGTCGGGGTGCCAAACCACAAATCAGGCTCGTTGAGTATTTGAGCGTTCTCGTCCAGATATGGCGGAATAAGCGGTCCAGCTGAAACTTGAGGGTAGTTGTATCTGCCGACAAAGAGTGCCGGCGGGCTTGAGCCAAAGATCTCTTTTGATAGTGTTACCTTCTTAAGCGGAGCTATGGCTAGCTGACGCATCACTATCGGGCATGAAGCCTTGCCACAAAGAAGTCTTGATCCCTTACAGACCACGCATAACTCGGATGTTGAAGGAGGACGCACCAAGTCTCATCGAGTACTGCTTGGTCCCCTCAACATTTAAAGGTTTTTTAACGCTTTATGATAATTCCAGATGATGTGAAATATAATGCCCCTGACCGAGAAGTTCTGGAATAGGCTGAGAAACCTCTTGGAAAAAGCTGGATTGAGAATATTCGAGTCCGTTGGATATAGAGTTGACGCTGCTGAGAGGATTTACAGTGATAGATCGGTTTTTTTTGATATGTTAGGTCGTTATCATTTTGATGCTCGACGTTATAAAATGCTAGGAGATTGTGAAAAAGCTTTGGAATATCTTCTGGTTTGCATGCGTATCTATTACAGAATGGGAGCAAACTTTCAAGCATGTGGGCTTATGTTAGATGTCGGTGATTGTCTTGCATCGCTAGGAATGAATGAACTCGCATTCTATTGTCTGCAGGAATCCTTCAAATCTCTGATTGATGAAAAGGATTCTCTAAGCCTTGATCTGGCAGCCCTTCATTTACTCCTGATCGTCGGAATATATATTCTTTCAAATGATTTTGAAAAAGCAAAGGACTATCTCAAAGGAATCAAAACATCGAATCCCGGGGTTTTTAGGAAGTTGCAGAGAGAAGACTGCTACAGGTTTGTAACGACGCTGTTCAGGGCACACAGAAAAAAGAATCTGAATGTCTTTATGAGCTTGGAAGAGAAGCTTACAAAAAGGATATCAGATGATTGGCCCGATTTAATGTCTCGCTTTCAGGAATGTGTTGAGCTATACGAGGTCCTACAAACACTAATTGAGCGATTCAAAAACCCGGAAAACTGATACTGTTTCTGTAGTGGTTTTTCGATATGGCATTACATCCCTGATCAGTATGAATCGAATTATATCGAGTATGAGTATGATATGGCATATACCGAATTTCTCAGTCTTCCCATGCAGCTAATACAACATCTGCAAAGTCCTTGACATCCACTCCAACCAAAACAGCCCTAGTCTCGATGAAGAATTCTCCTACAATCTTATCAATTTTCTCTTTATCGCTTCCCAAAAGCTTTTCTTCTAGTTGTTCAAGTAAATCTTCCGGGTGAAGGAAAAAATCTCCGGTTATAACTACTCTTCCTATTCTTCCATCTTTCACAAAGATATCTGCACGGATTAGTTTCCCTCCAGGAACCTTCAGCTCCGCTTTTCCCAACGCAGATTCCTCCTAACGTCGGAAATTCCACCCTTGATCAGAATACTTGTCAATCAGAAGTCTATCTGCCAACTCCTGCTCGCTTTCGCTCAGTTTCCCTTTTTTGAAATTGATTTGGAGGACTCCCTGAAAACCTTCAATAAGGGCCTTTCTAACCTCTTCAAATGTAATATCCCCCTCCAATTCATTCCTGATTGATGTGACCCTTTCTCTTACAGATTGGATCAGTTTATCTGAGATCTTAGCCCTGGAAACCTTCAATACCTTAAACATGGCTTCGGGATCAAAATCAACAAGAATCGTTCCGTGTTGCAGGAATACATTCTGTCTTCTCGTTTGTGCATTCCCTGAGATCTTTCTTCCATTAGCTATGATATCATTTATTGGTTTGAATTCAGCATTCAGGCCAAGATTCTTTATTCCGCCAACAATTCCTTGGCATATTAACCTGTAAGACTCCATAATATTTCTTGGGATCTTGGGATTATCCTCCTTAACAATCATACTGTAGGTGATCTCTCCATCATAGTCGTGATAGACTGCCCCTCCACCAGTTATTCTTCTAACTACATCCACCTCCAATTCTCTGCAAACTTCCAGATCAACTTCTTCATGAATGCTTTGGAAATATCCAATACTAACCGTGGACGGATTCCAGCGATACAATCTTAATGTTGGGGGCGATCTACCTAAGGCGGTCAATCTAAGAATGGCTTCGTCAATTGCCATGGTCATGGGACCTGAAAGAACCTCCAGATCAATTAGTCTCCATTCTTCCAAAGCTTTTTCCTCACTTGATTTTTAACTCATCCCTGATTTCCTCAATTTCCCTTGACAAGGGCGGTCTTGGATAATTGTAGGGTAGACCTCCTGGCCGTTCGTTGTAATAAGGTCTGTTGCAACCCGGACACCCACTTGTCAAGAATGGTTTCCCACTTTTCACGATTCTTCCTATCTTCTTTGAATCAAGGCCAAAATCACAGAGTCTACCCTCGGAGTCGAAAATCATCTGCTGACGGGTACTCAGGCCGTTCACTATTAAGTATCTTCCAATCTGGATCCGTCTGTAGGCATCTATTGGAGGCTGAGGTCTATTTCCCAGTCTTGTCCCCTTGATAGGAGTAAAAGCAAAGAGCCCTGAGTTAATCTCCAGATCAGACATCATTTGTATGAACTCAATTGCTTCCTCTTCGGTTTCTCCAAGACCTATGATCAGGTGTGTGGATACTTTTCTTTCGCCAAATATCCTTACAGCATAATCCAGGATTTTGATATGGCTTCGCCATTCATATGGCCCTTCAATGTCCTTTCCTTTTACAGCCCTGAAAATTTTTGGAGTGGCTGCATCCACAGGAATACCTATTCTTTCAAGACCTGCATCCCGTAGTTCACCGATTTGATTTCGTTCTATAGGTTGAATTGAGGCAGAGATTGGAATTGCATTACCACTGATATGATGAATCAGAGATAAAAGGTCTTCAAACGCGTGAGGATAGTTTAGAGCCTGGATACATACTCTTTTCATATCTGTTGTAGTCTTCAAAGATTCCAAGACTTCTATTGTTGAAAAAGCAGGCCAAGTCACTCTAGAAAGCATATCAGACTTGGCACTACTTGTTCTAGCTTGAGGGCAAAATCCACAGTTTGCTCTGCAGCCTCCTTGAGTATACATCATAAGATATGCAGTCGTAGGTCTTACGTCATATTTATAGCGAATGAGCCCCAATACAGATGCCGTTCCTACCGAGACTCTAACTCTTCTAGGGATCATTTTGTCCGCCATTAACGGTTTAAGCTGAACCATTTGATCATCTTGATTGATTGTCCATCTCTTCCTTTTGAATCTTTTTGCGTATCTTAACTGTAAGCAAAGAAACAAGAATGAGAATTACCGATATGGGGAAGATTGATATGAACCAGGGTTTTTCGCTTATTATCACAGTAATCTCGTGGGTGATCGGATCAAAATTCCTATTCCAGGCCTCGATTCTAACTGTAAATTGACCTCTTAGTCCTGTTGTTCTTATGGTAGCTCCGTAAACCCCTTTTCCAATTTCTTCCACAATCGCTTCCATATCTTCAATGAATACTCTTACCGTTACATTCTCCACAGGCCAGTGGCACAGATCACTTAGGGCAATAATCATTCTAATATCATCGCCCGAATAGAATGTCAGCACCGATGATGAGAAACTATAATCAGAAATCTTGAGGGCCAAGACATCATGCCAGTCTAATAGATTCTGAATGTATGCTGTTTTATTATCAGCATCTGGAGTAGCAGCCATAACTGTTATTTTCCCAAATCCAAGAGTAGTAGCAAGCCATATAGGGCTCTGATTACCATATGCAATCACATGATATATTGGGTCATATTCTTCGAAAAATCCATACCAGGGAATTTCACCATTCAAATTGTTTGGCAAATTCACTAGGGGATGTTCTGCGCCTGCAATAAAAACCCCATCACCTGATACAGGGGAGGAATGCACCAGAGGAATCCAATCAACTCGATAATCTGAAACATTGAGAACAATAAGCGTCCCGCCTCTGTTAACATATTGTCTGATTGTTTCATTATG
>JBHLKK010000066.1:0-7646 GCA_048886745.1 Candidatus Hodarchaeota archaeon
AACACTGGTATACAATAGAAGAAAGCCATAAGACCTCCAAACCACGCTCTGCGTTCAGTTCGACCCAAAAGACCGCCTGCCATTATGAAAAAACCATTCATCAATCCGAGAGAAAGATTCATGTATCCTTGCTGAACAAGGATCGTTGCGTCATCAGGATCCGGAGCCATGGCAGCGAGATCAAAAAACCCAAATAGGTAAAATATCGCAGCAGCTATTACAACGATTCCTCCGGCCAGTGTTAATGCAAATCCCCATTTGAACTCTTTACGTTCAATTTCTCTTGTTTCCTTTCCAATCGGAGTTCTCAATCCCTCTTCATATTTCTTCTTTCTTCTCTCTTCGCTACTCAAAAACGAACCCCCTATTGCAGCAAACGTTCAAGGTATCAAGTGTAAGGTTATATTGTGAGGTTATATAATAAGATTAACGGATAACAGGGTTCTATTTGCTGAATCAACTTTTCCTTATCTTCGGGGATTCCTCTAAGAATGAAGAAATAAAAGGATCTCTATCTTTTTCGTCGATTGATCCATAAATCTGTCTAGCTCCTGAAATTACCTCTTCAGATTCATCTTTGCCAATCTTTGTGATAAGGCTAGCAAGCTTATACCATTTGTTGTCTCTAATAGGCTCAACTCCTTTTGCCAGACTCTGGCCACCAAAATTCAGTACAACTTCCTCTGCTTTATCGGGTCTGCCCAACTTCACCTGCATTGCAGCAACAATACATACCGCTCTCGCAAGCTCCTCAGCAATTTCCTCATCCAACTTCGACCCTTTAGCCCAATCAAAGAATTCCTGGTACTCTTTAATGGCCTTTTCAAAATCAGCCTGCATCTTATAGCATTCACCAGTATCAGCATGGGCTAGGGCAACTGTCGGTTTTAGATGCTTTTTGAGGTCAGAAGAGTCCTTACCGGTAGGATATTTATGGGCCTTTATAATCATTGAATAGTATTGGAGTGCTCTATCGAATCTTCCTAGACTTCTGTAACAGCCGCCAGCCCGCAGATACAATCTGTAGGCCACAATCCTGGAACCTGGGGCTGGCCTACCGGATCGATCAACTGCATCTGCTTGCTTTAGGTAATTCTCAGCTGCCTTCTCAAAAAGCTGAGCTGCTTTTTCAAATCTTCTTTTTTTCTCCGCCGACATCCCGGAAGCTGCATAATAAAGAGCATGGAATTCGTAAAGAGCAGCCTCCTGACGGATTAACCATTTATCAACCTTATCTGATTTTCTTATTAGGGTTTTTTCAAAATCAAACATTTTTTTCTTTGCTACAATGGCGTTTTTAAAGCATTGCGCTGCTTTATCATAGTTATGATCATCGAAGTAGTATTTCAGTCCATAGGCCCAAAAATAATTGCTTTGCCCAACATGGACATTTGAAAAGGCTATATACTTTTTCTTGGCAGACGGCGCTACTTTTGTGGCCTCTTTATAGAAATCGGAAGACTCCTTGAAGTGAGCAGCTGCCTTCATGTATTCTATTTTATCCATCTCTTTGAATGCTTTCTTCTCTGCTCCTTGAGCCTTTCCTACAAGCTTACCATGCTTTTTCTTGTCTGCGCTCAATTCTTTCCCCTTACTTGACTATAGGATACACTGGCCAGAAGCACTGGCACCTATCAGGAGAATAAATAGTATGGCTTCAAATGTTTTAAATCTTTTTGGGGGATCCCTTATTGGTCGCTCTAATAATCACTGAGTTTACAACTATCATTGAATTTGGGTACACACCGGGTGGCTTCCTGATCTTGATGAGATTGCGAAACAATGGAAAAATGTTATATACTAGACCACGGCAATCTTCGAACCATGAAAATGGACAAAAGGGATAAACCCGACTACGGGATTTATGTTTGGCCACTCTTCATCTTTATGACGCTACAAGGAATAATTGGAATTTTCCTCATTGCCACCAGCTCCTCAACCGGAGTATGGTTTTTCATTAGCGGCATAATACTCGCCGGATTCGGGTTTTATCAGATTCTAGTGCTTTATTTGCTCCAAAAATTAAGCGAAAAAAAAGAGGATCATCTTGCCAACAAGATTCTCAGTTTTATTAATCCTAAAAATGAGAAACTGGTTTTCGATCTGGGAAGTGGTACGGGGAGGACTTCAATCCTTATGGCCAAAAACCTTGAAAACAGCAAAGTAGTCGGCATCGACATTTACTCAGGAAAAACGCTTTCGGGTAATTCCCCTGATAGAGCATATGAGAATGCAGAAATAGAAGGGATCAAGAATAAGGTATTTTTCAATTATGGCGACGCACTTCACATCCCTTTTAGAGATGGAGTTTTCGATATAGCAACCTCGGGAAGTGTTATCCACATATTCCCGAAGGAAAAGCAAAGGCTAATATTGAAAGAGATAAATCGTGTCTTGAAATGCGATGGTAGACTCATAATGATAGAATGGCTCAGATGTCCCAAGACCGCCCTGCTATTCCTTTTTGCAACCTTTTTTGTGTTTCAGACTGAGGAGTATTGGACCAGGTTGCTAGAAGAAAGTGACTTGAAAGATGTCAAAACCCTCAGGATTGGTGGCCTAGGCATAATATCTGCCAAGAAGTGACGAAACAACGTATCAATCTGCAGGTTTTCCTCTTCTTTTGTTTGAGCTCTCGTGGAAGATAGACCTTTGTGCGCTCAACATCGTAAGTATAATTAGTATTTGTTGAAATACTCAAATCTGCCAGTGTAGGTTTCCCATGAGACTTCCAGCCTGGTCACATATGCTTTTGGCGGACCATTTCTACAGAATCTGATTAGTTTTTCAACATTTTCCTTTTCCCCTTCAAAAACAGCCTCAACTCTTCCATCTGAGAGATTTCGCACCCAGCCCGTGACATTATTCATTATAGCCTCGCCTCGAGTCGCCATACGGAAGGCTACCCCTTGAACTTTTCCATGGATGTAAACATGAGCTCTAACTTTCAGCATAGCCACTCTCAACATAAGGGATATTTGCTTATTGTTTATAATCTTCAACAACAAATATAAATCGAAACGTTTGTTTAGATTCTATGATTGATCAAAGAATGGCAGCCAGGATTCAAATCCCAGCTTCCCCTTCGATACATTCATTATCGAGAATTCAATTGTTATCCGGTGAGGAAAATGAGTGAAGAATTAGGAATGACTGTAAGGAAAGCGGATTTTTCAGAATGGTTTAGCGAAATCTGTCAGAAAGCTGAATTGGCAGACCTCCGATATAACATCCAGGGTTTCATAGTTCACAGGCCTCGGGCCATGAAGATAATAAAGAGAATTTACGAGTTCTATGAGAGAGAACTCGAAAAAACAGGCCATCAGCCTGTCTTATTCCCTGTAGTCATTCCAGAGGAAAACTTTTTGAAGGAAGCTGAGCACGTGAAAGGCTTTGCTCCCGAAGTATTCTGGGTAACTCACGCAGGTGATAAGAAACTTGAGAAAAAGCTAGCTCTAAGACCGACTTCAGAGACTGCTATGTATAGGATGTATTCTCTATGGGTCAGGAGTTATAGAGATCTTCCTCTAAAACTCTATCAATCTGTTGCTGTATACAGAAACGAGATGACGACCAGACCATTCCTGAGAGGAAGAGAATTCTTATGGATAGAAGCTCATGACGTTTTTAGTGATCATGACGGTGTCATGAGGCAACTAAAAGAAGATATGGAAATCGCCAGGAAAGTAATTCAGGATATGCTGGGGATACCATTCTTCTTCTTCAAAAGACCTCAATGGGACAAATTCGCTGGGGCAGTAGATACTTACGCTTCTGATACCTTGATGCCCGACGGTAAGGTCAATCAGCTCTCCTCCACACACGACCTCGGTACGAATTTTGCAAAGGCGTTCAACGTTGAATTTGTGAACGAAGAGGGTAAACTGGAGTACGCATGGCAAACCTGTTATGGTCCTGGTATCTGGAGGATAATGGCCGCTCTGATAGCTATTCACGGAGATGATAAAGGTCTAATTCTCCCATTTGTAGTTTCTCCAACGCAAATAGTCATAGTACCTATTCTAACAGATGATAAAGAGATCATGCTAAAATGCCAAACCATCCAGAAAAACTTGACTGATGTAGGTTTCAGAGTTCATCTAGATACGAGAGAAGAAACACCTGGCTACAAATACAACGATTGGGAGCTGAAGGGAGTCCCATTCAGAATAGAGATTGGCAAGAGGGAAGTATCGAAGGCTTTTGTGACTTTACACAGAAGGGACACCGGGTCTAGGATTGAGATTAGTGATGGAGAATTGACCAAGCATTTGGAAAATGTGATTGAAGACTATTCGAACAACCTCAAGAAAAGGGCAAAGGAGTCGTTCGACAAAGGCATAATAGACGCAAAAACAAAGGACGACGTCATCGGAATAATGGAAAAGAGATCGGGTCTTGCTAGGATGTGTTTCTGTGGCAGAGAAGAGTGCGCAATGGACCTGAAAGAAACAACCAACGGAGGCAAGGTAAGAGGAACTCTATTCGAAAAACAGGAAAAACCAGAGGGGAATTGTGCTTGGTGTGAGGGAGAGGCCAAGGAAATCGTATACGTTGCAAAGGCCTATTAGGCTGTAACCTCCTACTGCGCTTTAATTCGCCGAATATGAGCTGGGGGAGTCAACCTAAGGTTTAGTTCACGAAGGAGAGCAAAAGCCTTCAAGGGTTTCTTCAGAAGTTCATTGATGCCATCGACATGCCCTGCTCCTGTTAATACCAGAATATTCGGAATTTCTTCTGGGTATTTCTCCAGATAATGACTGATTATTAGTATCAATCTGCAAGCCATCAGAGCATTTCTTTCCGTAATCAAGACGTGATAAAGGCTTGGAAAGTTTCGCCTCATAACCCCCAGATTCCCCTTGAAGTAATCCATCGCCTTGTCCTTAAACCCTCCTTCCCAAAGTCTAACGCCGTACAACTGCCTCGTCGCAACCTGATGCAGTACTCTACTCCAGCTCCTAACCTCAAGGGGAGTTACGTAAGATCTGATGCGCTGCTTTATCTCTCTGTCTGTCATATCTATCAGCCAGATATCCGCATCTTGATTACCCAGAACATCTGTGGCCTGAATGAATTCACACTTCTGAAAACAACTATCCCTTCTAGAGCAATAAATGCACCTATTTCTTAGTTTTCTATATCTGTCTTCATCTAGTTCTATACAAAGAGCAGTGCGTTTCGATTCCCTTATTGCTCTCACAACATCCTTTACGCTTGTTTTTGTAAAGTGTGCTGTACCCAGAAACTCTACATGCTTTGAAAAATCAATGTCTTGAATCTGGGTGTATTCGCCATTCATAGCTTTCGCATCCGCGGGATTTTGATCTTATTTCTCACTTTTTGGTATTCGAATCTCCAAAATGCCATTATTGCAATTGGCTTCTACCTTATCGAAATCAACATCAATGGGCAGTTGAATCTCCTTATAGAAACGATTCCCGGCATCAATCTCTAGCCTTCTACCCGTAAGATCTATTTTGATGTCTTCTTTTTCTACGCCGGGTACTTCTGCAACAACAATCAGATGGTTATCCTCCTCAAGTAGCTCGGCAAATGGTTCTCGCCTTTCTGGTCTTATGGGGAAGGGCTCTCTCGGAACGGGTCTGGTTGGCCCTGGGAAAGTCGGAGCTCCATCTCGTGGACTGCGGTCCGCAGGATATCTAAAAGATTTGCGGGCAATGAATCCTCTGATGCCCGGCCCCTCAATTCTCTTTACTTCAAAATCATCATCTATATCCTCAAGCTCGATTCCTTCCATAAGATCCTTAAGATCGCCAAATATCTTTCGTCCGAGATCACTAAAGTATTTCATAAGTTGTTCTATGGAATCTTCTTTTTCGTCCCAATTGTAACGAGACATAATCTAATCGCCTCCTCATCTAAAATTCCTCTAATTCTCGCATCAGTTCATCGATTATTTTTCGAAAGGCAAAAACTGTTAGAAAACATCCTATGCCTAGAGGTGAGGCTCTATACCTCTGATGAGCTTTCTTGACCAGCTTGCGTTCTCTGAGAATCTTTAGATTTTCGTTTACAGTTTTAGGATTCAATTCCATTTCGGCCATGAAGTCGCTGAACCGCTTCTCGCTATGTAACATCTCCTGAAGCATCCTGAATCGGGTCTCATTGGCCAGAGTCTCAAAGAATCCGATTAAGCTCCTATGACCTCTGTCCAACTCCTTAAACTCTGATTCCAGAAGGCTTTGGAGCCTTCGCCATCCAGGTTCTTCTAGAGGTATCTCAAGAATCGTCCTCCCATTCCTAACAATTCGAAGCTTCAATACCAATTCTGGAGTCTCCTAGCAGTTTTATTACCTCTAAGTAATAATGATTAAAATGATTATATAAACCTTATTACCTGAAGGTAAGTTGTAGGGATTATTGTTTTATATCAACTGAGCAAAACATATATGATATTGAAAAGAAATAGTGAAGTGGTTTTCAATCTCATGGGATTTTGGAAATCCATCAAAAAAATTATCATTGGGGGGCAATGTCCTGAGGTTGAGCAAAAGACTTCCAATTGTTATGCTTTTTGGTTTTACCTTAATTATTCTCCTGTTTTCGCCGGTCAGGGGACAGTGGTCTATGTTTCGCCACGACCCTTCTCACACAGGTTTTGCTACTGGCATCGGTCCCCAGAGAGCGTTCCTAAAATGGAGTTATCGGACTGATTCCTATATAGCTTCTTCGCCCGCTGTTGTTGACAATAGGTTATATGTGGGCTCTTATGATGACTATTTGTATTGTCTGGATGCAGAAAATGGTACCCTAATATGGAAATATCTAATGGGAAATGTCAGATCTTCTCCTGCAGTCGTTGACGGAAAAGTCTACGTGGGATCTTGGGATACCTATGTTTACTGCTTAAATGCCGATGACGGCAGCCTAATTTGGAGATATAAGACAGGAGATCGAATTGAATCCTCCCCAACTGTAGTTAATAATAGTGTTTACATAGGTTCGTATGACAAATACGTATACTGCCTTCATGTGGAAAATGGCAGCCTTGCATGGAAATATCTGACTGGCAACTGGGTTGCTTCATCTCCTGCGATTGCCAATGGCAGAGTTTTCATAGGCTCGGGTGATAGCTACATTTATTGCCTAAGAGCCGATAATGGCAGTCTGATCTGGAATTTTGAAACTGGAGGCGGTGTTTACTCCTCTCCTTCTTTTTCAGCAGGTAGAATCTATGTCGGATCGTATGATGGCTATGTATATTGTCTGAATTCCAATAGTGGTAATCCGCTTTGGGATTATCATATGGGTATTTTTGTGGAATCCTCTCCTGCAGTAGTCGGCGATAGACTCTATATAGGTTCTAACCAAGAGATCTGGGGCCATGTTGACTGTCTTGATACCGGAACTGGCAATCCAATTTGGACATACCAGATGGAAAGCCTCGTCTCATCCTCACCCGCCGTGGTCGATAACAGAGTCTATATCGGATCCCATGATGATCACATCTATTGTCTTGGCGCAGATGTTGGGAACCTCGTGTGGAAGTACAAAACAGATGGCCTCATCTATTCCTCGCCTGCTGTGTCTGAAAGCAGAATATATGTGGGTTCTGCCGATTATTACATTTACTGCTTGGAAGATGACCTGACCCCACCTGAAATTTCGATCACATCACCGCC
>JBHLKK010000067.1:0-7505 GCA_048886745.1 Candidatus Hodarchaeota archaeon
TTCTATGGAATACGTTCATATGATTTGATGCTCTTCTCTGATGAATTTTCACGGCTTCTTCGTGAAGGAGAAAAGCAAGGTATAGCATTCTATCTATCTTATGAAGATCCAGATGATAAGGAATGCAATTTGCTTGAAACTGAAATGCCAGAGAGATGTACAAAAGGCGTAGTAACTAAGATCTTTGAATTGGTCAGAGTATCTCCTGAAAACACCTACGCGATTATCTGTGGTCCTCCAATCATGTATAAGTTCGTTATAAAAGAGCTTATGAAATTAAACTTCGATCCTAGGCGAATATACATGACACTTGAAAGGAGAATGGAATGTGGATTAGGCAAATGTGGACATTGTATTATGGGAGGGGCGAACTCAATCAAATACGTGTGCAAAGATGGGCCAGTTTTCACATATTGGGATGCATTAAACACGAAAGGAATGATTTAGGGGGCATTATTAATGGAAAAGCCAAAAATCGGTATCTATAGCTTAACTGGATGTGGTGGAGAAGCACTCATGATATTGAACATGGAAGATGTTCTGCTCGATCTATTGAGCAACTTCGATATAAAGAATTTTCAAGAAGGCAGCAGTTATGTGGAAGATGTAGAATTGGACATAGCTTTCGTGGAAGGATCTGTGAGCACAGAATCACATCTCAAAAAGTTGAAAAAGATCCGTGAGAAAAGCAAACTGTTAATTGCACTAGGTGACTGCGCAATAGGGGGCTGTGTTCAAGCTATGCGAAATCAGCAGATGAGTATAGCCGAAAAGATGAAGAAAGTCTACGGAGTCGAAGAAACATATTATGATGCTCTGGAACCGAAGGGTCTTTCTGCACATGTTAATGTTGATTTAGAGATTCCTGGTTGTCCTATAGAGAAAGAAGAAACACTCAGAGCAATTACTTCTCTTTTGCACGGAGACATGCCAGATCTGGTCGATTACCCAGTCTGCGTCGAATGTAAAAGAAGAGAATATCCTTGCGTTTTAGTTGAAAAAGACATGCCTTGTCTGGGTCCAATTATCGTTGCAGGATGCGATGCCAGATGCCCAGGACTAGGTCTGGACTGCATCGGATGCAGAGGACCAATCGAAGACGAAACTAACGCCGCAGCAGAACTGGATATTCTATTAGAAAAAGGATATGACAAGGAAGATATTTCCAATAGACTAAGAATCTTCTGTGGGAATTTTGAGGATATCCAAAAGATAACAAAAGGTATTTCTCAAAAAAGCAAATGAGGGAAGATGATGAGTAGAAAAATAAGTATTGAGGAATTAACACGTGTAGAGGGGCACGGCGGAATAGAAGTCATATTTGAAGGCAATCAGATAAAAGATGTAAAGATGAATATTTTTGAAGGGCCAAGATTCTTCGAAGCCTTTATTGAAGGCGTATACTATGACAAGATTCCAGATATTACGCGAAGAATATGTGCGATCTGCACAGCTTCCCACAGCTTAGCCTCAATAAGAGCAATAGAGAATGCATTCGATGTAAAAGTCACTGAGCAAACCAGAGTCTTACGAGATCTTCTGATTCACGGCGAGATGGTTGAAAGCCATGCCTTACACGTATTCATGTTGGCATTGCCAGATTTCCTAGGATTTCACGATGCTGTAAGAATGACAGAGAAATTCCCAGAGGAGGTAAAAGCAGCTCTACAACTCAAGAAGGCAGGGAATCTCGTTCACAACGTATTAAGTGGAAGAGAAGTCCATGGAATGAATGATAGAGTAGGAGGATTTTCAAAAGCTCCAACAGAAAAAGAGTTACTTGAGATAAAACAATTGATGGAGTCCACAAAAGGAACGGCCATGCTTGCCGTAAAGCTTTTCGCAGAAATCGATACTCCCAGGTATTCAGAATCAGAAAACACACTTATGGCCCTAGATCCAGGAGATAAATTTGGATTTATTGGAGATCATGTTTTAATATCAACTGGCGAGCGACGGCCCATTCAAGAATATCGGCAGTTAACAAATGAGAGGACAGTTAGGTATTCTCATGCAAAATTCTCATCATACAATGGCTCATCATTCATGGTAGGAGCATTGCCACGAGTTCTCCTAAATAAGGATAAACTGAATGGCACAGCCAGAGAACTGTTTAACGAACACAGAGATTTGATTGTTCAAAGCAACTCATTGACGAACAATCTGGCACAAGCAATCGAGCTCGTTCACTCAGTTGAAAGGAGCATAGAAGATGTAGAAGTCTTACTGAGTATGGGAGTTCGTCAAGAGGAACTGGCGGATATAAAAGTCAGTGCAAGCAATGGTGTAGGAGCTGTTGAAGCACCCAGAGGTATCCTATATCATAATTATGAATTCGACAGCAACGGTCGCATCGCTAAGGCAGACGTGATTACACCTACTGCCCAGAGTGCTGCTAATATGGAGAAAGATTTCCGTGTCACTGCCAAGAACTTGATAAATGAGCCCGATGAAAAAATAAGGCAGGCCTTGGAGATCGTTGCAAGAGCTTATGATCCTTGCATCTCGTGCTCAGTTCACCTTGTCAGGGTCATCCGATAAGGCGTTTTTCTCTTTTCTTGGCAATCCTAGAGATTCAGCAATACCTGTCCTAGTGAAGACAAGTATCAATATATAACCTAGGATATTGATTGCCACTATTGACCCGAGAAATATACCCAGCAGTCCTACCTCGACAGGTACATAGAATAGAATCGCCAGATAGCTTCCCACGATCAACGTAATGGAAATATTCGAGGCCCACGTGGCGAAAAAGGGCTTTTTCCTTAGTAAATAGGCCGCTGTGGAGGCAATTAAATTCGCCACTGTTCCACCAATGATATCTATGACCCCCAATCCACCAAAAACATTTGCAACCACATTTCCCAAGGTCACTCCACCGATTACAGGCCATCCAAAAACTACTCCCAAAGGTATTAGGCAGTCGATTATTCTGACCTGAAATATTTCAAATGATATCGGTATTAGCAAAATTACACCCATCGCATAGAGTGCTGCAAAAATAGCCATTAGACTAACATCAATAGCTTTCACTTCTCAACCTCCAACCCGGGGTTTATATAGCGGAACGGGGGAGGCCCTTCACCCGCTCAGTTATCAGGTTGAGATATTGACTCTTAAAAGCTTATCTGTGAATTGAGCAGAATTGTTGTATAGAAAAGGAGTTTATTCCTCTTCTTGAGAATTTTCACCAAAAGAAAGACCACACCTTGGGCAAAACTTGGCTTCAACTGGAATTAGATTACCACAATTCGTGCAGTCCATTACATGTTGTTCTGTTCTCTCACGACTGATTGAAGATGGAGTGTCTGAGGTGAATCCCATGAGCTCGTCGATATCGTCCATCTCCAGAGGAGATAGCCTGGGTGGTGGCGGATGTAGCAGAATGCTTAACAACATCAATATGCCAGCCGCAATAACAACAAAAAAGCCAATATTAAGATTCGCAAATCCTTCGACAATTGTGCCCTCTACAAACAATTGAAAGTTTGTTCCGATCACATCGATAAATGTCACCGTCCACATCATAACGCCTAATAGCACAGTAAAGGCACCAAAACCTAAGGCCTTTCTTCCGTCTTCTCTTAGAGCGCCAGCTAAAGATAAAACCGAACCTATCACACAGGGCATCATAAATGAAATCACAGAGATAATTGGCCAGAGAAGGAAGCCAACTGAACCCGCATCGTTATATCCAATTCCCCAGGGATAGAACCCCATATCTATTGATTGTTGTCCATTTTGTGTGAATGTTGCCAGCATTGTCATCCATGGAAGTCCTATGGGAATAAAGCCAAGTATGGAGGCAATAAGACCCAGCTTATTCACTACTTTCATTTGACCAACCCTTGAGCGAGCTAGTTACTTGATGGCAAAATATGCTTTTAACATTGTCGGCTGGAAACTCATCTAAAAAAAGGATGCAGGTCAAGACGCATCTGAATTCATTTTCTGTGCAGATTCTCCAATTCCTGGAAGGATGAATCTCCCCGTGTTGAGGTGGATGACCATTTTTTCATTGAGTGTTGATGGTGGCTGCTGACGGGTCAGGGTCTTCCTAATTGCGACAGACGACAACCTGAAATATAGAGTCTGATTCGAAGTGGGTCCCTTCGTAGTCGCCGTATTTTGCTTCGATGATGAAGCCGTTGTATTTGAGCAGGGCATCAAGTTCTTGTGGAAAATACACCTTGAAGGTGACATCCCAAGAGGTTTCTTGTTGGCCAATTTGGTGATAGCGCCGAAATTGATACAGTTGCCTTGCTTTATCGTAGGTACTTGTTTCGGTTATGATTACCTTTTCGTTCTTGTCGGGATCGGTGAACTCGGTGATGGGAAATCGCTTTGCAGGGTCTCGCGTTAGATATTCCAGGTTTGGGTTAAAGATATTAAAGATGAATCGCCCTTTGGGTGTCAGATGTTTTCGTACCGACGATAAACAGCTCTCCAAGCTTGCTAAGGTGTCTAGATGGGGAAAGGCATTGCCGGCCATGATAATGAGGTTAAACTTCCGTTTCAGTGCGAACTTTGTCATGTCCCCGTTAATCAGTTCAACCGGTATCCCCTTGCGCTTTGCCTTCGCCCTCGCTTCCTCTAACATAGGCTTAGAAATGTCCAGGCCGACCACAGAAATCCCTGCCGCTGCCAAATGAAGGGTCACTCGACCGGTACCGCAGGCTAAATCAAGAACGGGGTCACCATACTTCCTGGCTTGTTCCAGGTAAAACGGGAGATCCTGATTCGTAGCATTTCGGGTGTGCATGACAAGGTCATAAAAGCGGCCATTTAGGTACATTGAACCTTGGCCCGGTTCCTTCCTTCTCTCTCTCTTTTTCATACTTTTTGAACTCCCATAACTCCACTTGGAAGAGCGCGGGACAGTGTAATGCTACCCTCGTAAACTAATTTTCCAAGGTTGATTGGAATCAATAAATATGAAGTCTACATCGGAGTGCTCCAGTTGAAGAAGTTGGAGTAATCTTCGCATACCAGGATTCTCCGTTGCATAGCGTGTTGCATTGATAAGGTTTATTTTCAATTCTTCAGCAAGTCTAGCGCAATCGTGACTAGCCTCTCCGGTGAGATATGTGTTGATGCCTAGATATTTCGCCTCTTTGATCCATTCATACTTTCCCCCGCTCCCACACACAATGCATATCCTATTAACAGAACTGTCTGGTTTTCCCACATAATCTATTGCTTTTAGATTCAGCTTGTGGGCCATTTGTTCTAGGAAAAACTCCAATGGCATTCCCTCGGATAGAGGCTGACATATTCTTCCCAGCGGTATTTGCTGATTTCCATATGATGGTTGAAAAACATCTAACTTCTTTAGTCCAAGAATATCAATAAGAGTATCAGTTATTCCATTCTCAGCCGATGTCCAGTTAGTATGAACACAAAAGAGAGTACTTCTCTTTGCTCCCAGAAGCTCTATTTTCTTTAAAAGCTCATCCGATACATTTTTCGCCAATGATAACGAGAGCGGGTGATGCGTTATGATCAAACTTGCTTTTGCCTGGAGGGCTTCCAGAATCACCTTTACGGTGGGATCCAAAGAAACAACACATTTTTTGACAGTAATTCTTGCCTGCTCACTGGGATCCGTTATTCCCACTTGAACGCCTACTGGGTCGTCCGAAAATGCCAATGTTTTGGGAGCAAGAGTCTCGACAGTCCTTAAGATATCGCTAAGGGTGGCCATCTAGGATTCCTCAAATTGTTCAGTTCTTTTTATTTTTCTCAATTGGCGTTTCAACCGATTCCCTTGTCGTTCAAGTCTCACATCTCGAACATGTGGGTTTTGTCGCTTTCTTAGACGCTTGAGTTTTTGTCTAATTCTCCTGTCATCTTTCAGTCTCAATCTATCCATCCTCCAACAATTAGATGAATATTGGCCTCATAGACAAGTTAATTGGGAGAGTTTGCTGTTCAAACGGTCTATCCTTTATTTTCTCGGAAATTTCCGATACTAGTTGTTCAATTGTTAATTCTTCAATAAATGGTTTGTCCGCAGTAGATTTAGACCTGACTCGAACCATAAGAACATTTTTCTCCACTTCCTTATCTCCGACTATCACAATATAGGGGACCCAATCCTTTTGCTCGGCATCCATGACGCGTTTTCCTACGGTCTTCTTCCTGTCATCAACATCCGCTCTAATACAAGCTCCCCTTAGATGCTTCGCAACATTTAGAGTGAATTCTACATGTCTGTCTGCTATAGGTACTAATCTTACCTGAGTTGGAGCTACCCATAGGGGCAAAATAGGCAGTCTATCTTTCGAGGCCAACTTGAAAGCATTCTCCAAAATCGCGTAAACGAGTCGTTCAATACTGCCAACAGAACTATGCACGATGATGCAGCCCTTTTCCGAGCCGTCTTCATCAACATAAGTTATACCGTATCTCTCAGCATCTTCGACATCCAATTGAACGGTTGAGAGCTGCGCATTTCCGCCTACGGAATCTATAGCTTGGTATTCAGATTTTACCACCCAGTAATGCTTCATTTCTGGCAAAAGTTCAACTAATGCTGCCTTTCCTGCCTCTTTAACCAAGGAGCTCAGAAATTGTCTTCCTTTTTTATAGTATTCTTCAACAACCCTAAATGCCAACACATAGTCCAATTCTAGACCTTTGAGTAACTTATCATAAAATATGGTAAGCGTCTTGAATTCCTCTACTCCTTGATCAAAGTCTCTGCAAAAACAGTGAATATCTGGCATGGTAAATGATCGGAGTCTTCTTAGCCCTACACATTCTCCACGCTTTTCGAGCCGAAATGACGGAGAGAGCTCAAAAACACGCACAGGGAGTTGTCTATAGCTCATCTGTACGTCTTTCATCATTCTAAATAGACCAAAGTCACCGGCGAACCTTAGCAAAAGTATCTTCTTGCCTAGCTTTATTCGATAATCTTTCTCTACAAACTTCTCCGCCTGCTCCCGAATATCCGGTTCATCATAACGATACATGAGGGGTGTTTCGATGGTAATAGCTCCAAGCCATTCAGTTGCCGTCGAAGCAGAATACTCCTCAAGTAGCCTTTTCAGAAAGGCTCCCTTGGGATACCATCTAAAATGACCTACATCGCTTGCCGGTTCATAATCAACTAGTTCTAATTTGCGCATTAGTGGTATATGTGGAGGTGATTCATGAGGTATCTCACCTATCTCCTCGCTAATAATGAATTGCCTTAGGTTTGGATCGGTTTTTACCGGTGGACAAGAATCAATGTCACTTAAGTTCAAAGGATGCTCTTTGCCGTCAGATGCTATGATTATGTAAGAACCCATACCAGTAATATCCCCCTCCAATGTTGCCAAGATAGTATGAAAAGAGACTTAAAAAATAATCGGTAATCTATCATTTTGATCGAGACTGCAAAAAAGTAAGATGTGGTGGGCCCGAGGGGAGTTTCGGTTGCACTCATGTGATACCTTCGAACCCCTGATCTCAACCTCCGCAGGGTTGCGCCCTATCCAAACTAGGCCACGGGCCCT
>JBHLKK010000068.1:0-7272 GCA_048886745.1 Candidatus Hodarchaeota archaeon
CCAGACAAGAGAGGCAAGAGACTTGAGCTTCAGATAGGCCTCTACGACTGCCCCAGACATGGAGCTTTCAGATCAGTCTTGAGCAAGAGAAAAATCTAGTCTGAAGACTAAAAGACATACAAGCGAGCGCATCCATTCAGGCATTTGCTGTGTGTAGTCTTCGCAAGCTGGTAGTATCCCTTTGCTGGACAATTCCTGTTTCAGCTCGCAAGAATCAGTTCGCTTTTAAAGTGCCATAACATATATTATAAACCTGCGGTGGTCGACAAGAAGGCATACTAAAACCCAAAAGAGGTGAAGATGTGCCCCAGAAAGCTAATCAAGAGACTGACGTCATGAAAACATGGAAGGAAATTTGGAGCGGGATAGAGAAGGGTACAAATCTAGCACCTGAAAAAGATCTTCTGTCATCAATGGTCTTCAAAACAATGATGCAAATATCGAGACGTATAAGAGATCAAAGTTTTCTGGAGGCAGGATCTGGATTAGGATTTGCATCACTTAAGATCTGCTTGTCAAAAGGGAAGGTTATACTGCTCGATATTGATTCAAATATCCTTCGTGTCTCACATAGGTTCTTCTTTCAGCGCGGTCTCTTGGATAGTGCGTACTTTGTTGCAGGTACTGTTTCTCATCTACCTTTCCGTGACGACTTGTTTGATGTGGTATGGAATTCGGGAGTCCTGGAGCATTTCAACATTCTTAAACAGAGAGAATTTATTCACGAAATGGTGAGAGTGCTAAAACCAAGAGGTATCTTGGCTGTTATAGTTCCCAATAAAGACGCGTTTGTCTATAACGTATCGCGGGTTCTACGACGCAAGATGGGTTGCTGGAGTTATGGTTATGAGGAACCTCTAACTAGAGAACAATTAGAAGAGGTTATAGAAGCCCATGTAGCTTCTTGCGAGACCGTAGGATTTGCCTTTTCATGGCAATTCAAGTTTCTGCCAGGCAGTGGGCGCGCGTTAATTTTGTCAAAGAAAGTTTTGGGAATGATCGCTACTTTTTTTGAAATCGTGCTTGCTAAACTCCTAGGTCACTATCCTCAGTTAGAAGGATACCTGATAGCAGGTTACGGTGTCAAGAAAACCGCCCGGCGCGCACGCTTCAATGAATATTGACTGGAATTCCAATACGTTCATTGTACCGTCAATCTTGGATATTATCATAATTTGCAGTCCTAATTGGCTAATATGTTAGATAGGAACTTCAGTTGCTTCTCTTTTTCTTTCTCGATTTTCTTGGTGTTGGGATATGTTAACTTGTGGGTTATTGTAGTTGCCCCTACCTTATCAAGCAAAAATGCTCTTGGTGTCTTGCCGTAGAACTTATAGGGATGCCCAAAGGCCAAAGTAGCAACGCATGCATGTACTCTGTCAGAGTAGGTTGCGTCAGTATTAGCATATAAATTCAGATAGTCAAGTGGCAAGTTGGATATTAACGTGTTGTGCTTACTAAAGTGGCTTTTCGGAATGTTGCTCCAACAACAGTGATGTGTTCTTATCACTAACTTATCATGTATATCCAGTTCAGGCTCAGGATGATAATCAAAATTCAGAATAACATATCTGGGCAGTACCAGTCTTGCAGGAGTAAACCAATTATTTATGAAAAACGCACAATCAATTCCGTTAAAAGAGTATTCGGCCAAATCTTTATAGCTTCTGAACGTCTGCTCATCTCTTGAAATAATTGCATAAGGATCTATTCTTTCCAAAAACTTTCTAAATCTATAGATTTCTTCATCCGAATAGTATAGTCCTCCTCCACCGTTGATGATAATTTTGACTTTGTTCTTTTTTAATTTCCCAAATATTGACCCAAATAATTTTATGAACTCCTCACAGAACACCATGCCAGATACTACAGCGTAATCTAACTTCATTGCGTTTATCAGGTCAAAGCAGTTTTCCACATATTCTCTTCCGCTCAATTGCTTTCTATCCATCGTAGTTCTGTTTTGAATGCGTGCGCGCGCTAGCAACGAATTGAGAAACTCAATTCCCTTCAACAATATTCTGTGCTTCATACTTCTACTTTGGATATCTATACGCCTAAACAACCAGCTAGGTAATTCACTCACAAGATGAACTGTGCCAGCAGGTGCTGCCATTCTCAATGATTGAAGCGAACCCAAATCAATAAAAGCATTTCCGATGTTAGTTGGCCATGCCCCTCCAAAATGGGCAATATGTGTTTTCCCACTGGTCTTAACCATGTAAACCAACTTTTTCATCATCCTAAGTTTTTCTTTTCTCCAAATCCCTAAAGAGTTAGCGAAGCTTTGACTTTCCCTTTGACGCAACTCTTCACTTGATCGCAGTCGATCAAATGGATAGGTCTTCCTAGAAGGCGCTCCCAATTCCCCCGTTTTGCTCCCTTTCTTATCCGCACTATCAATCCACGAGCTCCTCTAGAACACTAGCCAAGACTCTGGTACAGCTATTAGCACTATATTTGTATATTTCATTCCAATTTGGATTGATTCTCAACTTCGAGCTTCTGGATTGTCCATGAAATTTTCTTATTTCGTCTTTGATACTATCGATGTTGTTTGGCGGAACTATAATACCGGTCTTAGTTGATCTGACAACCTCCGCAGAAGCTCCTTCGAGAGGAGTAATTGCCAGAATGGGCTTACCTACGCGGATATATTCAGCTAGCTTCAGAGGTAAGAAAGGGCTTGACCCCTCGGTCGGTGCGTCAATCAAGAGTAGAACATCCGCTGAATAAAGATGGTAGAGAACGTCTTTATGGGCCATTGTGTCTATGATCTCAACGACATCTTCCAACTTATACCTGCAGATCAAATATCTGAACTTATCACTGACAGATCCAACTATACGTAGTTTTACCTCTTCGCTAATACCTCCTTCGTCTTTTAGCTCTCTTAGAGCTTTGAAAATGGGTTCCGGAGATCTAATGCCGAAGAGATGTCCTGTATACAGGATTGTAAAAGTTTCAGGTCTTTTACCCCCCTTTTCTTGTTTTGAAAAATTCTCCGGATCGTATTGGTTTGGTATCACTCTTACTTTTTGGTCCTCTAAGATCTTGTGTTTGCTCAGAAAGAGTCTTCTAGCAAATCTGTTTGTGAATATAATTCTATCAGCAGTAGAAGCGACCTTGCGTTCCAAAATTCGATCCAAACCTCCAAACATACCAGTACATTTGTGATAGGGATTCTGTGTCCATAGGTCAGAGAAATCCGCTACCCATGGAACTCCTGAGAATGACTTCAGTTTTAGGCCCACAAGATGGCTAGTAAACGGCGTAGATCTTGAAATGAGAACTTGGGCAGCTTCTCGCTCTAGAATCTTTTTTCCTTTACGCACTGCGAAAGGAAACCATTCTACCTCATATAAAGGCAAACACCTCCACCTAAGAAGCTTTGCCAAGTTCCAAAGCACGAAATCTGAAACTCTGTTCTTAAGTGAATAGGCTCTATGAATTGAGATCTTTTCTGGCAATTCATTCAGCAACGAGAAGTCCTCCTGTGCTGTTGGTTTTCGTACAACTGTGAGCACGACGGGTTCCCAACCCCATTGCGGCAAATACTTTGTAGTCCTCAAAGCTCTCAAACTCTCGGATGTTAGAGCTGGTGGAAAATGATATGAGATAAACAGCAACTTTCGCATCTATATTACCGGATGTTTTTAGGCCATACAACATCGCTTTTTTTCTTTGTAATATGCCTTTCCCTTTGCGCGCGCGCCTTCACATTTTCCAAAAAGCCTTGGGCAATTATCTTCCAATCAAATTCTTCTTTCATGTGCTTTCGAGCATTTCTACCAAATCTTTTACCAATACTTGGGTTATCTAAGAAGAAGCGTATTCTTTCGACCCACCGTCCCATATCATCCAATTTACATAAGTATCCTGTTACATTGTTTTCCACAATCTCAGGTATTCCACCGATTCTGGACGCTACTATCGGTTTTTCCATAGCAGATGCCTCCAAAAGAGAAAGGGGAAGAGCATCCCATCCTGATGGATGCACGAATACGTCACCAGCTGCTAGGAATTCCTCCACCTTTGGTTTAGGAATCTTACCTAGGAGAAACATGTTTCGGGGAATGATCTTCTTGAGCGAGTTCACGTAAGGTCCTCCTCCAGCAAAATAGAAATGAACATTAGGCATTTGTTTTACACATTTAACAAATTCAATCAACCCGCTGATTTTGCCAGGGAATTCAAGATCAAACACGCCTATAACCGCTGGGTGTTTAACGTCAAAACTTGTTACATCACAAATTGGATTCCAATCTTCAGATTTAATGCCGACATGTAGGACTCCAGTTGGACAATTGGGCAAACGTTTCTTCACTATATTTTCAAGCCAATGACATATTGGCAAGATCATGTCAGCTTTTCTGACGCCTTGGCTGCTAATCAAACTTTTCCACTCAAACAGCATCCTTCTAGGCAAAAACGGATATAGGCGTCTGTTCCAAACTATTTCAGTCCAGATGTCTCCATGTAAGAATACAAGTAGAGGCTGTTGCATCAATTTTGCTATGTGAGGAGTGTAATACGCAGAGACTGTCAAAATGAAGTCAGGGCCGAAGTTCTTGATAAGCTTCAGTAACCTCGGGAAAGGAACGTGTTTGAGAATTTTGAACTCGGATAAGACACAATAATCTAGGTCGCATGCGCATATGGATTCAACACCTAAAGACCGAAGGGCTTCAGCAAATTCCATGGAAGAAGCGAGCTTTCCCTTGGGTGACACAATAAGTATTCTTATCTGGTCTTCCTCCTCTCATGAACATGAGCGCGTGAAATTTGCTTTGCGCTCAAATCAATGGATGCTACGTCAATTCCATAATTTTCTCTTTAACCAGTTTTTCTATAGTTTCCTTTGGATTTATCATTTCTTCTATTCCGAGGAAACTTTTCATCTTTGATACGTCCACTCTTATTGCATCTTTATCTTCAGGAGTGAACAGGATTTGTTTTCCTTTGTCAACAATCTCTATTTCTGGTTCTATCTTACCTTTTGACTGCTTGATTATGGCGGCCCTTACCGTTTCGGCTAATTCTAATATGGTTATTGGTTCCGGCCAGAATACATTGACTATGTGGGGCAAGTTTGCTCCTTCCTTACGCATTTTCCCTTCTAGTATTTTCCTTACATAGGTCTCAAAGGCTTCACTAAGATCGTTCACGTCAGTATATAACATCGGACGATGCATGGTGTGCTTGAACGGAGTTATCGGCTTCCCTTTCAATCCATTCGTTATAAATATCGTGGCTGCTGTCTTTTCAGGCATCCCTCTGCCTAGCACCGTTCCCATCCTTATCACTCCATATATTTTCTCTGACATTTCGTCATAAACCCTCAACATTATTTCCTGCCCTATCTTGCACAGTGCGTATAAGCGAGCCCGGTCCTCCACCTTGTCAGGTCTGAAGCCAAATTCTTCATCTATAACACCTCTTAGCTCCCTCTCCCCAATAACGTGCCAAGACCCAGTGAGGATCATCCCCTTAATCAACGGGTTTCGATCCACAACCTCGCAAACGTTCTGCGTTCCCAATGTATTCACTTCGTATCCTAGTCTTTTCGCTTCATTTATTAGCGGTATTTGCACTATAGCCGCATGTATGACCATTTCAACGTCCTTAAGCCCGTGCTTCACGTCGCTGTATCTTCTTACGTCGCATTGTTGATACTCCATTTTTCTTTCAAGATTCTTTGGCTTCGGTTTTATGTCTAAGATCTTAATTCTAAACGATTCACTTAGGTAGGTGGCCAACACTGATCCAATAAAACCCGCACCACCAACAATTCCAATTTTACTCATAATGACACCTCATCGTCACAATCTACATGTGCAGCCTTTGTGATATCAACCACGCGTTTCAAATACTTAATCGTGGATCGGGCGAACCTCTCCCATGTATAGTGTTTTTCAACGTAAGACCTAGCTTGCCTACCAAGAGTCTCAAGGTCAGATTTCTTCAAAGCCTTTATTTCCGACTCGAACCTGCAAATCTCTGCTACAGAGCCGAATATTTCCAACTCTTGAGGAAACGACTCTTTCGCAACAAGAACAGGCTTTCCACAGGCGTAAGCTTCTAGGACTGCATTTGGAAAACCCTCAGTAGCACTTGGGAGGACAATAAGGTCAGCTCGATTATAGAATTTCGGCATCTCTGAAAAGGGGAGTGCTCCCAGATATTCAACACTACCCGGAAAAGTGACATCCATCTCCTTTTTCCCAGCGATTATGAAGTGTACGCTAGTTAGCTTCTCTGCGATTTTCAATAGATGTGGAACCCTCTTTTCCGGACTTATTCTGCCAGCGTAGGCAACTGTGAACTCTCTTGGTCTTTCAACACTCATCGATCTGAACATGTGGGTATCAACGCCATTCCATATGGGTGAAGTGATTTTTTCCTTTTCTACCCCCCATTCCTCAGCTTTTTTCGCCAGATCCTCTGAATTCGGTATAGCCAAGTCAGCATCTTTCAGACTCCTACTCTCCAAGTAGTCCATCACCTTTTCCTTTATCGCGTTAACCTTCATAATCCTCCTCACTTTCCTATGATTCCCCCTGAGCCTTACGACGTATGGAACACCCATCTTCTTCGAATAATATCTGGAAAACTCCTGCATCCAAGGTGCACTGAGAGTAAAGACAACATCAATATCGACATTTTCGACCTGACTAAGAAGGTGTCTCCTTGAAAGAAAGAATCTAATCATCTTGCTTCTCACAAAACTACATGGCATGTCAATCTTATGAAGGAAAAAGTATTGCTCCAACTCCTGTCGTGGTTGCCCATCAACGTAGGCTATGTGAAGCTCGTCTATCACATCAGAGATACTCCTCGTCAAAGGTAGAACAAAGGATCTATCAAGAACGTCTATGAACCAGAAAGGCATCAGAACCCTCACAACAGATGTCCTCACTTCTCGGTCATTATGTGCATGTTCTAATTTTGTATTCAAACATCATTTTGACACGAAACTATATCGTTACTACGTTAAGAAATCCTTTCATCTCAGTTTATTAAACATTCCCAAGATGCTTTGATTCGCGCGCGCATTTTTCCAATTCTCTCAGCAGTTTTGTGACACCACGATTTATTTAGGTGTCACAAATTTCAATATACCAATTTGGCATGCATGTATGCTCTCTTGGGTTTCGGAGTCTTCTTTGTCGTTCTAGGAGCCATCCGTATATTGCGAGCGGTCTAAGCCTAAATATCGCATGTCCCATAGTCCGTGCGAAGCTCATTCCAAGGGCATATCTTCCTCGACCG
>JBHLKK010000069.1:0-7250 GCA_048886745.1 Candidatus Hodarchaeota archaeon
TCTTCTTTTAGTTCCTCAGCAAGTTCTTCTTTTAGTTCCTCAGCAAGTTCTTCTTTTAGTTCCTCAGCAAGTTCTTCGCTTGCTGCCAAAGGCTTCTCAATTTGTTCTGCAGATAATTCACTGGGCATTTCAAGAGTGATCTCCGGGGAAGGTTCTTCTTTGGGTTCAGCAGTAATTTTCGAAAGCCTCATCTTTCTAATAAATTCCTCAAACTTCTCGTCGCCAGCAGCTTTTTCGATTATCATTCTTTTGGCTTCCATCTCATCAATCTCGGATGTCTCAAAGCGCTGCGACATATCAAACATCAACTTGGCAGCTGCAGAAACGGGAGTTCTTCCTTGAAGAACCAATGTTCTATGAGCTTTTTTGACACGATCTAGAAGGAATTCATCTCGTTCTGTTTCTATGCGACGGCGTGCCAACAGAATATCGCGCTCAAGGAAGTCAGAAGATGACTTGAGCTCAGGCCCTACAAGACCTCCCCGGATTATGGGTGAGTGAACCAATACGCTTGGATGCTCTCCTTCAACATAAATTAGCTCAGGTCTTGGACAAGCGTTCAAAACAACTTCAGCCAATGCCATATTTTCGAGATCTGAGAGTGGACTCAATAAGTGCATTCGTAGTTTCAAAACTCTTTTCTTAACATTAACTCCATCTTCGGGAAGGTTTTGCTCTTCCAAAGAATTATCCAGATGAATAAGTGCTTTCTGAAGCTCAAGTTTGGCTTTTTCCATAGCGTTTATGGCTCGTTCAGGAGGAATTTTCAAAGCTGCAGAGACTATGGCTTGCGCTGCATAAATGCTTGGAGCATTTTCATGGTCTTTTCTCCATTTTTCCATAAGGGGATCAATCAGGGCTTCAACAGCACTTCTGCGAGCATCTATTAGTCCAACAATTCTCTCAGTGGGAATATGATCTTCTTTCTGAAAGGCCCTTTCAAGATTGGCAAGACTCATCAGTGCTCTTTCAAGTACATGAGGAAATTTAACATAGAGGTACTCGATCCATACCCCTTCGTTCACCGCAAAATTGAAGAGATAGGACGAAACCTGGGGGACTGGTGAGCGCATTTCATCCCTAATCTTGAGCGCCCATTGAAATAGCTCATGTGCTTTTTCTGCACCGACACCGTCCCACTCTAGTTGACAAATTGCTTTGGCTATTTGCAGCGGAATATTAAAATGTCGAGAGAGTTTTTCAGCTTCGCTTGTTTGAACTCTGCTCACTTTTTCCTTAAAATCATATATTGTTTCGAATTCCTTCGCAAGCTCTCGGCTTATTTGAAATCGCGATTGTTCTCTTTTGTCTCTGCGTTTAAACATTAGCATACCCCAGTTTTGGCATGGACTCCTCTAGAGATAGAAGATTAAAACAAATATCCGTTTAATCTGATAAATATCTTTCGTCAATAAAGATATAAGGATTATCTTATCCGAAAATTAACCAAGGGTCAACATAATAAAATGCATGCCAAAACCTAGCAGGATAGAAAGAAGTATGATTGAGGCAATTGTCTTTCTATATGAGAACTCCCGTCCAAGTTCGACATGTACGATAAGCCAGAGAATGACAAGAATACCGATGGCAGTAAAAAGACCCCCAAGAACAGGATAGAGCACCAAATCACTTCACCCATAGTTGTAGGATATCAAATACCCGGCACGTGATCTTTTTAAGTTTTTCTGTTTGAATAAGAATAACGGACAAAAGAATATGAGTAGAAAGACAAAGGAATAAAAATCGGAAAAAAAGAGGGGAGAACTACTTTCCAAGATTTATGTTGAGTTCTCGGATTAATTCCCTATATCGATTTCGCACAGTAACCTCCGTTACTGCAACGACTTTGGAGACCTCAGATTGGGTTCGTCGCTCGCCTTCCAACATGGATGCAATATATAGAGCTGCTGCAGCCAGTCCAGTTGGATCTTTTCCACTGGTTAGTCCCTTCATTTTTGCAGCATCCAGGATTTCGATGGCCTTTCGCTGAGTCTTGGTTGAAAGACCGAGTTCATTGCCAAATCGCGGAATGAAGTCAATTGCACTAGCTCGTGGAATTTTGATATTGAGTTTGGAAAGAATCGTTCTTACACAGTATCCAAGTTCTTTTCTGTCGAATCTGGAGTATCGCTCGATTTCATCAAGTGGTCTTGGGAGTCCATGGAGTCTACAAGCAAGATATAGAGAAGCAGCAATCATAGCATCAATTGAGCGACCGCGGGTCAATCCCCGTTCAATAACCTTTCGATATAGTAAGGCAGCAGCCTCCATGATATCTTTCGATAAGCCGATCTGACTGGACAACCTTTGCATCTCAGAAAGTGCATGAGCCAGATTTCGTCTTTTGGAGGAGTGAACAATACTCCTAAAATTCCATTTTCTCAAGCGGTGCATTAACCGTCTTCGTCTGGCAGTGAGTTTCTTTCCAAAGCTATCGGTATCCTGCTTTCCAATCATTGTGCTTAGTCCCTTGTCGGCCATTCTCAAAGTCATTGGTGCACCTACACGACTTCTCAGATTCTTCTCTTCAGCTGTGAAAGCCCTCCACTCAGGACCTGAATCAACAATATGATCATTAATAACCAGACCGCAAGCTCCACAGATGGTCTCCCCTCTACTATAATCCCTAACAAATTCCATTCCGCTGCATTCGGGACAGCGGGCCGGGGAGTTCTGAATGCGATCCTCAGATTTTGAAATTGCACCTTTTGACATTTTCTTTCCTTCATTTATCTTATTTCTTCTCTCAAGGGGAAAAGCAGTCAGGAGAGGGTTGCGGATTTCGGCATGTATAATGAGCTTGTCGTCTCGTGAAATAGACGGCCTCTAAAATAATCATTAGCTAAAAGCTTCAAGTCTCATATGCAACTGCTCTTGTCTTCCCCTTCTAAACCAGAATTGTTAAATTTCCCTTTTAAGGCTTTCGGTTTAATGGATCAGGATTGAGCCGTAAAGAATTAAAGAGAAAAACTATTAAACCCGGTAATATGGACTGATTGTAGATTCTCCAATTTGCGAGTGAAATATAATGATCAAGAAGCTATGGATAGCCAAGTATGCACCTAGAACAGCAAAAGAAATAGCGGGTAACAAAGCCGCAGTAAAAGAACTAACAGACTGGATTCTTTCATGGGAGAAAAAACCCCCAAAAAAAAGAGCAATTCTGCTTCATGGTCCACCGGGCTCGGGAAAGACAGCATCGGTTTACGCAGTGGCCAATGATCTAAATCACGATGTTGTTGAGCTAAATGCCTCGGATAAGAGAAGTCAAGCGGAAATATCCCAGATTGTTGGGGCAGCTGCCAGAGAACGTTCTCTTCTGGGGTCTGGATTCAGAATTATCCTGATCGATGAGATTGATGGAGTTAGCGGTCGAGAAGACAAAGGTGGAATTGGAGCTCTCATTAAGATAATTAAAGAAACAAGAAATCCTATTGTTATGTCCGCTAATAATCCTTGGGATATGAAACTCAGAACTCTTCGTGGTTATTGTCAAATTGTAGGTTATCGGAGAGTAATGAAGAGCTCAATAGTTGCCCTATTGGGAAGGATCTGCTCTCTGGAGGGTTTAGAAATCGAGTCTGAGGCCTTGAGATTGGTCGCCGAGAAATCAGGTGGAGACATTCGAGCAGCAATAAATAATCTAGAAGCTATTGCGGAAGGCAAAAAAAGAATTACGGTTAAGGATGTGGGGGTTTTGGGATATCGGGACCGGAAGGAAAACATCTTCAATGTATTAAAAGCACTCTTTAGCTCAAGAACCTTCACCGATGCCATTAGGGCGGTAAATTCAGTCGATGTTGATCATGAAATGCTACTGCAATGGATTGCTGAAAATGCAATACTGCATTTGTCGACTCCAGGGGAGCGAGCAGAAGGCTACAACGCCATTTCTAGGGCAGATATTTTTTTGGGAAGAATCAAGCGACATCAGAAATGGAATCTTTTGAAGTATGTGTACGATCTTATGAGCGCAGGTGTAGCATTGTCCATAAAGGGATCCTATCATTGGACAAGATATCAATTCCCATCTTGGATTCTCAAGCTTAGCAGAACCAAAGGTTCCAGAAGAGAAGTCGGGCAGATAGCTGAAAAGATAAAAGCCAAATGTCATACCTCAGCTAGAAGGGCAGTACAGGATTTTCTGCCTTTTATCAAAATCATTCTTCAAAATGATGCCAAGCAAGCGGCCCATCTTGCTGAGTGGTTTGAGTTCACCAAAGAGGATCTCGACGCTTTGAATGTTGAAATGAAAACAAAGAAGGTCGTACAGAAGAAGTTACCTGAGTGATAGCATTATCCATGAAAAAGACTTATATTCTCAACGTTAATTTGATAGATTTCTGTCTGAGAACTCAGGAGAGAAAGATTTGGTTGATCAGTTGTCAAGGATTTATGCAATGGAGTTCATAAGAAGCCTAGCGCACACTATGCTAGGTATCTATCTACCTATATACATCCTGGATACTGGATCTACTACAACAGAACTGTCATTATTCTTCATCTCAGTATTTACGTTTAACGCGATAAGTGCATTCCTGTCTTTGAGTGTATTCAGAAGAAGAATGGGTGTTGGGCTATTTGTCTCCCTCATATTCAGAGGGACATTTTATTTCTCGCTTTTTTGGGCGATAAACTGGCATGTGATTGCTCCCATCTTCGGATTCGGAGTGGGGCTCTATTGGTCATTAATAGACCTAAGCCTGATCACATTGCCCAGAAAAGAAGAATCAGGATTGAGGATCGGCATACTCTATATGCTGATGCAGATTGCAGGAATTATCGGCCCAATGATAGGTGGATTCATAATCACAGATTTTGGCTATTCAAACCTGTTTCTTATCGCAGCTTTAATATTGGTGCCTACTGCATTCCTTGCACTTTTAGTGGGTAAACTGAAAACTGATTTTGAAATTCCTTCTGCTCGATTTGTAAAGGAATATTACAGAAACAGTAAAGATAATCGCTTGCTGTTTGTATTCATACCGATCTACGGATTGATCACTGCTCAAATGTGGGTCTATTATCCGCTACTGCTTCGACAATGGGGACAGACCGAGCTTGGAATGGGTATTATTCAGACAATAGTTGGGATTCTGGTAGCACTAACTCTCGTCGGTGCAGGGAAGCTTTTTGACCTCAATAGGGGGCGATATGTTATCATATCATCACTACTCCTACAGATGATTTCTCTTCTGTTGCTCGGAGTTGCCTGGAATGTAGAGGCTTTTACTGTTGCAGGATGGATGGTCTCCGTCGCATCCTCTTTGATGGCTTCACCTTTCTGGGCAACGATAGCGGGAACAACGGAAAAAAGATTCTATCCCAGTCTTGTTATACTTGTATCTGCACTTCTTAACTCAGGACGTGTGGTGGCTTTTGTTTCGTTTTCACCTCTCCTAGCTAGTGGAAACTTAATGGTCATCTACTTCGTGATAGCAGGAGTCGCGTTGGTGGGACTAGTCATTGCGCTCAATTTCTCAGGCCATTTCTATTCAGCAAGAAACAGACGAGACTATGAGTAGTTTTCCTGAAGCAAATCAAGGTGTTTGAGAGCCATCTCAGATGAGATTGTTTTCTCAGCAAATCGGCTTCTTATTGTTTCAAGCAGATATTCTGGAAAGAAAGTAGGGAAGCCGATATCCGATAGGAGGAATGCCCACCACTTATCATCCTTTATTCGAAGAATTACATTGGATTCCTCAAGACGCTTAATTAATTTGTTCGCGCTAGAGGCTTTAATCTCTAACTCCTTGGGTATGTCAGCTACGGGTCTGGGTTCTTCTCTGAGCAGAAGAAGTATCGAGTAGATGTCTGGATCCAACATAAGCTGTGATATCTTCATGCTATCTTCTTCAGTCATTTCATATTCGGCAAAATAATCCTGTGTTGCCTTTAGATACGACCTAGCCATGTCAGAAGATGGTTTGCCTTGTTCAGCGATCTTTATTGATTTTCCAGCAGGACGCCTCATTACAAGAAAATCTCGCACTAGAAATGCACATTGCCCTGGCATTCCTGCGACCCAGGACAAAATAACGAAGTTGTTTCGAGTCAAAGGCGAAATCAGTGCATCAATACTCCTTATAGACCTTCCAGATTCTTCTTCTAGGAGGTACTTCAGTTCAATCAAGGGCATTGGACCTTCCGTGAGTTTGTTGTGAAGGAGAATATGTAGCTTATCTTTATACAGCAAAGCGAGTTGTTGTTCATCTGTAAGTGCGGCCATCTTCAGGAGACGATCATAGGTAGATCCCAGAACCTCTGGGAATTTAGGAGAATCGATGTGAGAAAGAAGGTCCTCAGCTACGTCTAGCAACGGGGCTTCATACATCCTGGCATCTTCATCGATGCCTAGAACAAGGGCGATAAAGTATTGCGGCGTTGTTTCGACGCCTGTAAAATAGCTGGCAATATTTAAATTGGCTTCCTCTAAAGAAAGAGTTAGAAAGCCTGCTTGCCCTTCTCCTACTGCATGACTTGTGAAAATTCTCATAAGATTCTGACTGCCAATCTCAACAGTCTCGGGATGCTTAGCCTCCAAAACTACTCCAGTAACATCATCCCATTTTGCAACAAGTATACCTTCTGGCATATCAGTTCCTCCTATAATTACTTCTTTGCTTCTTTCTTAATTAAGTCTAGCGTTTTCCTCCTTTCATCAGGAGGGCGGGATCTAAGTTCCTTTAATATCGTTTCTTTATCAGAATCTGAAAGTCCTTCTATACCATTGATCTCATTGCGAAATGCATCTAATTCTTTGTCAATTTCGGGTGGTCCTGTTTCTGGGATTTGCTTGTTCTTCTCTGTTGACCTCTCGGTTTCTCTAGCTTGCTCTGGTTTCTGATTGATATTGTTTGCCGAGGCCTCTTCGATTTCAGTCTCTGGGGGAGCCTCAACTTCTGAATCGGGAATTCCTTCAGATGTTGTTTCAATTTCATCCCGTGACGGTTCGACGATTGGCAACCCGGGTACTACAATTTTGTCGAGTGGACTAATCTCTTGGGTAAATACACTTTTTTGCAAATCAGCTCTCGCCCGTAGTTCGAGTGGTTTGGGTATCTTTCCTTTCTGAATGGATTTCTTCATTTCTATTATCTTCCTAACCATTGCCGGGTATTTTATGTATCTGCCCAAAACAGCATAAAGAACTGTCCCTAGAAAACCACCCAGAGCTATAAATGAAATAAATAACCAACCACTGATTCTTCCTATACCAGGAATATAGATATACCACGGTCTCCACAAAT
>JBHLKK010000070.1:0-7064 GCA_048886745.1 Candidatus Hodarchaeota archaeon
AAGAGTGTTGCTGACGTTGATATTGCGATCATATGTCGAAAAATCAGCATTTTGGTTTCTTTGTGTATTAATGAGTATGAGACTATTGCAGAGACAATCGATGGGATAAGAAAGATTACGCTACCCTCGACCAATCCGAGAAACAGAAAATCAGAAGCTTCCGAAATAAAATGCACGATGATTCCCGTGGACAAACTGCTAATTATCATTAGACTAAGCAATGTCTCCATGGATGGAAGTCGGAACAGAGTTCCATAAAGTGTGGGAGCCTTTCCAACATGACTCATAACGGTTCCCTCGTCGGTTTTTAGCACTTAGGTTAATGAGATATATTAATCTTCAACCAGCTTTCCGAACAGATATGGCTATTACAAGAAGAAATTGGCTGGCTAGCTAGCTCCTTTGGACATCTACCTCGCGCTTTTCCTACCTCGGCCCAAAATTGTACCAACAATGAGGTTTGATAACAGATAGGTCAGCAACACGTAAGGCCACATATATCCGGCGAGTATGTTCCAGCCAATCAGAATTTCCTCGATTGACCGCCCTATTGCAAAACTGCCTCCCCATTCGAATAATAGAGTCAAAGCCAACCACAAAATCCCAGCATGGATCAAATCTCTTGTTTCATACTCCTTAACGAACCGCAGCAAAAAATACGCGAAGATAAAGATGTAGACGATTCGAGTGGACATCCCGATTTGATGTGTCACCAGCTCGCCCCATCTCGGTTCATAAATAAGGTTCATGAGCACGAAGAAATTAAAACCTGAAACAAGGATTTCCACCAACCAGATGCGAGTCGCAGTTTTTAGCAATCTAGTATTCATAAGCTCCACGATTGACGGCGGTTCTATTATTAACTCTTTTGTACATCGTGTCCGTACATCTTCACCTAAACATTGACGGGCCCGACAGGATTTGAACCTGCGATCTCATGGTTTCAACTATGAAATATAAGCCTTCATATCCGAAGCCATGCGCGTTATCCATACTACGCTACGGGCCCATGGAGATATTATCGCGAATCCGCATAAAAACATTGATCCTCAGACCAATGGAATATGTATTAGCCAATAATTCTTTTAAAAGGGTGGACATAAATCAATCAGATGCGCGAGGCTGGTCTAGCCTGGTTAGGACCCTAGCCTCCCAAGCTAGGAACGCGGGTTCAAATCCCGCGCCTCGCATCAATAGAGATTATTATCCGTCTCCGTTGGTGGCGGTAGTCCCTTTCGCTTTCTTATGCTGCCGACTGTAGTTGATAAGAGCTTTGAATGTATTTCCTGCCAAGTTTCAAACTGAGTTTGCCAAAATGCACGCCCAGAAGTCTTTGACCTCAACTCATTTGCCAATCCAAAACTCTCAGCTACTGGTATTCTCCCAACAATAGTGGCGATATGGTTGGCTTGTTTCATACTCTGTATTTGTCCTCTTCTTTGAGCAAACAGATTTGTGATGACTCCTATGTACTCCGAAGGGATATTCACTTGAATTTTATAGATCGGCTCAAGAAGAGTAGGCGAAGCAGACAGGAAGGAATCGATTGCGGCATTTCTAATCAAGAGCGCTATACCAGTTGGGCTCAGGGTTGTTGCTTCATCTGTTTTTAGATCAACTAGTTCGATCTTGATGCCCCTAACTGGTTCCTCACCAAGTGGCCCAGCGGAACATATTCGATTCATTTCTGTGATTATAGTTTCCTTTGCTTCTTGGGGAAGGCCTTTAGGATCAATTCTGGTCATAAAGAGATTGCCATACTTGTTGAGAGATAGTATCTTCTTTGTTTCCTCTTCAGGCCAATCTGCCTTGTTGCACAAAACATTTGAAATATATTTCTGATCCCTGCTTGGTGATATTATTCCTTCCGTAATGAGAGCTATGGTTCTCTCATCAATTGGCTCCACAAGCAGGGTCACAAGCTCTTTTTCATCCAAACTCTTTGCAGTAGTCTGCTTTCCTGCTTTTTTTACGGTTTCACGGTATACAACAGTAGGGGGGGAAGCGATACACCTAATCCCTGCCTTTTGAATATCTTTGATCGCAATTTCCAGATGAAGTTCTCCCATTCCCGATAGTAAATACTCGCCAGTTTCAGGATTTATTACTACCGAGAGATTGGGATCCTGGATCGAGAGTTTTTCCATCGCCTTGACCAGTGCAGGAAGATCTTTCAAGAATTCTGCTTCAACAGCTATTGTAACCACTGGCTCTGAGACGTATCTAATTTCCTCAAACGGGATTATTTTATCCCAATAGTCTGCTTCAACAATAGTCTCTCCTATTGTCGTTTCCGGACACAGTAATCCCACAATATTGCCTGCACTTACCTTTTTGACCACCTCCCTCCTGTCTCCCATATACATATTGACTTGCTGTATTCTTTGCTTTTTCTCGGCCGATACCAAGTATAATTCACTTCCTTCCGTTACAGTTCCTGAAAAAATCCTGCCGACCGAAATCAATTTTGCGTGAGGATCCACCAAAACTTTGTTTACATATATGACAGAAGGACCTTCTTCATCACAATCCATCATTGCCCTTCCAATTTCAGATTCAGGGACTCCCTGCCATATTTTTGGAATCCTGTATCTCTGAGCTTCTATTGGACTTGGTAGGTTGTGAACAATCATGTTGAATATTGCTTTATGAACAGGGAGTATTTCATGTAGCTTATCTATCTCATTCTCCTCATAAAATCGAACTATATTTTGGAACTTTAGGTCTTGCTCAGAAATCGTTGGAACTGTGAAACCCCATCTATGGAGGGCAGATCCAAATGCAACAGATCCCTTAGATGCACTTACTTTCCATGTGTCCTTATACTCACTGTCTGCGTACACATCTATCAAGGTGTTAAAATCATTAATGATTTGCGATAATTTCTTTTCTATTTGTTCAGAACCCAGCCTCAGCTCTCTTATCAGGCGATCTATTTTGTTTATGAACAAAACCGGTTTTACAAACTCTTGCAGAGCCTGTCGTGTTACCGTTTCTGTTTGCACCATTACTCCTTCAACAGCGTCTACCAGAATCAATGCTCCATCTATGATCCTAAGTGCGCGTGTAACCTTTCCGGTGAAATCTACATGTCCTGGCGTATCGACTAGGTTGATTATGTATTGTTTGTTATCTGATTTGTGTAAGAGCGAAATATTAGCCGATTTTATTGTTATTTCGGGGTAACGAGTGATTCTCGTAGACCTTTCCGCGTTCTTGCTCTTCGTCGAGATAATCTAAAGCGCGAATCTTTCCTGCTAATGAGGGTGAAAGCAACCCTGATGCAGCAAGAAGCGAATCCGATAATGTGGTCTTTCCATGATCAATATGTGCTATGATTCCAATATTCCGGATGTTTCCTTTCATACCCATTAACTTAGTGATTTCCTCAGCAAGCTGCTTTGTTCTGGACATTAATTATCCCCTCTTTCGTAGTCACATTAACTTTGTTATAAATACGATTTCCTGTATGGCTTATCCTAATCATATTCTCCAAGCCTAGCCTGTTTAGCTTCATCTCTTTCAGGTCTATAGGGGGTTCTGAGCAATTTAGCAATCGTATGCGCCTTTTTCCTTCCAATTCCTTCTATGCGGGACAGCTCTGCACTGGTAGCATCAAAGATTTCTTTGACAGAGCCAAAACTCCTAAGCAGTCTATAAGCTAATTTCAATCCGATATTTGGTAAGCTTGTTATAATGAACAACTTCATCTCATCTTCGGTCAGTTGTTTCGGAGTTCTCCGCACTATCGGACTCCATCCATGGAATATCTGCTCGTGATTGGCAAGTGTTGAAAGCAATGTAGCCGTTTTCTCGCTTGATTCTGTGAATAGGAATTTTGTAGGAGTTTCTACAGATATTTTCGCAATTGCACCAAATATCGCCTTCTCCTTGCCAGATATTTGAATAGAATCGAAAAAGCTCCCCTCTATTATGATCAGGGGGAGTTCATAGGCTCCAGATAAGCGCTGCACTTGATCAAAAAGTCTTCCACTAAACATGGAAGAGATAAAGTCGGGAGCAGATTTACGCTCAACAGCACATCGATTTGAAAGCACATAATCACCAACAGATAATTGTCTGAATGAGACTTGGATGCCCTCTTGTCTCAAAAATTCTGGAATGCCTGAGATGCGTTCTCTTTTATCCACAATAATTCGTATTTGTTTCATATGTTATTTTCATAGGAAAAGGCTTAAAAAATATCGGAAAGCAGGTCCAAAACTGCCAGCGTAGATTGGAGCGCCTCTTCTGTCCGTACTGTTTTTGTCCCCTGTCTGGGAATTGTGTTGATGTTGAAATCTGTTACTTCTTGTAATTCAATACCTTCTTCTCCTAGGATCTCATCCAGGCCTTGGTGTGGAGCCCCAAAAAGCAAAAGAACTCTACGGGACTCTTGCCAGGCATTGACAAGCGCCTCAGCAACATTATTGATTCTGACCCCCCTCCGTGATGTTGCTATTACTATATCGGATGGAATCTTTTTCAGGCTTTTTCCTAAAGATTGCCCAGTAATACTTACAGAATATCCCCAATATTCCCGAATGCTTCTCGATTTTGCGTAGTCTGCTTGAATTTGTTCATTTCTAGTTATCCTGACCGTAATACGCTTTCCAGCAGGTAGATTCGTCTTCTTTAGCATAATTGGCTTTTCAACGCCAACATCTACCAGAGAGAAACTCCTATTTGATTTTACAACTACCCCCTCCCGTAGCTCTCCATCTTTAAGCAATTCTAATTTACTATCAGTGGGATGATGTGGAGTTCTAAGTGGGGGAAGTACGCCTGCGTACTTCAGCTCGGATCTAAGCGGGAATAATCTCTTTCTCAAGTATTGCGGACACTCCATGTACTTCAACAGACTTGAAATCAAACGAGCATTCTTTTTATGGTTGCTTTCACGAGTGAAATAAAGCATTGCTTTTCTTATTCGATATATAGATAAAATACGGCCGATATGTCCTATTTTCTCTGTCTTTGACCTAAGATCTGGTGAGTCAATAATCAAGGAGGAGGGTAACATGACTATGATTTTTTCCATCAATTTCTCTCACCTTAGTGGTTCTTTATCAAATATTGACAATATAAGGACTCAGGAGGTTTCTAAAGAACATTCGCTTGAGAGTTTATGAAAAGATGTTGTATTGTCGTAATTAGGCATAATGTTAATAAGGTGTTCCTACATTTGAAACCTTCACGTACGAAACTTGAGATTATAATAAGCCCTTAGTGATTAAATTATTCCTAAACCATCTTAGTTGGATGACGCTTAGCAAAACGGAGGTCTATGAATGCCTCGAAAACACCGCCCAAAGAGTGGAAGTCTTGCTTACTTGCCTAGGGGTAGGGCTGCAAGACATGTGGGACGTATTCGAAATTGGCCAGAGCATTATGGGGAACCGACCATACTTGGTTTCGCAGGGTATAAGGCTGGTATGACCCATGTTGTACTGGTGGATGAACGCCCCCAAAGCCCCTATTACGGTCATGAATTGATACGCGCAGTTACTGTTATCGATTCTCCACCCTTAACTGTCTGCGGAATAAAAGGATACAAAAGAACTCAATATGGTTTGAAGACCGTGGGAGAGGTTTGGGCACCAGAGCTAAGCGCTGATCTTAAACGGACCCTTCCCGTACCAAAGGAATATGATAGTGATGGTGCTTTAGAAAAGCTAAGCCAGAATCTTGATGGATTCGCAGAGATTAGAGCAATAATGCACACCCAACCTCGCCTAGCAGCAGTACCAAAGAAAAGACCTGAGGTATTTGAAAATTTGATCGGGGGTGGCTCAATTCAAGAACGATTTGAATATATCAAGAATCTGCTGGGAAAAGAGGTGAAGATCAGAGACATCTTAAAAGAGGGCAATTACGTTGATGCCGTTGCTATAACCAAAGGAAAAGGTTTTCAAGGACCTGTAAAGCGATGGGGGATTAAAATTCTTCCCCGTAAGTCGCGTAAAACCAAGCGAGGAGTTGGAGCCATAGGTCCCTGGCATCCTGCCAGAGTCATGTACTCTGTTCCAAGAGCAGGACAGATGGGTTATCATCAACGAGTAGAGGTCAACAAGCGCATCCTAAAGATTGGAGAAGATGGCAAGGAAATCTCTCCTGCTGGTGGCTTTCTACAATATGGCATAATAAAAGGACCCTATGTCATTATTGAAGGTACGCTGCCTGGCCCGGTAAAAAGGCTCATTAGATTAAGATACCCTATTCGGCCACCAACTGAGGTTTCGGAAAAGCCACCCGAAATTAGCATAGTCTCCACCTCCAGCAAACAGGGTAAGTAGGATGAAAAAAATGGCCAAAACTGCTAATGTCTACACTTTAAAAGGGAAAAAGCGGGGAAAGGTAAAACTACCTGAAGTTTTTCAGACTCCGTATAGGCCAGATTTGATTAAGAGAGCCGTCATAGCAGCACAGTCGGCCCGCTATCAACCTCATGGAACTAATAAATTGGCTGGAAAGAGGACCACAGCGGAATATCTAGGAACTGGTCGAGGCATAGCTCGTGTTCCTCGCACGAAAGGTCATGGATATCGAGCAGCCCAACGAGCAGCTTTCGTTCCAATGACAGTCGGGGGACGGGCCGCACATCCTCCAAGAGCAGAAAAGAGATTACATGAAAAGATTAACAAGAAAGAAAGACGTTTGGCCATTCGCTCAGCTATTGCTGCCTCAGCCAATATTGATTTGGTCAAGAGCAGGGGACATGCCGTTGACGATGTTCCCGAGTTTCCGCTGGTTGTGGTTGATGACATCCAAAGCTTGACAACCACAAAAGAAACCAAGGATGTTTTCCAAAATCTGGGTATCTGGCCTGACATCGAACGGGCCAAGAAGGGAAAGAAGATTAGAGCTGGAAAAGGAAAAATGCGAGGTAGAAAATACAAAAAACCTAAAGGACCATTATTAATTATTACAGATAATCAGGGAATCCTGAAAGCTGCAGCAAATCATCCAGGACTAGATATTGTGAACATCAAGAATCTGAATGCCGAGCTACTTGCTCCAGGCATTCATGCAGGAAGGCTTACCATATGGACCGAGTCCGCTAT
>JBHLKK010000071.1:0-6965 GCA_048886745.1 Candidatus Hodarchaeota archaeon
AAATTAATTCACGCCCAACCAACCTTTGTAGTTCTTTGAGGTCTATAAGACAACGCATTTTTTCTTAGTTAACTATCACTTGGTTAAGACTATCATGATTGGTATTTTTTCAATATATCAAAGTTTACTTGTATTATCAATCTTAATTCCTTTCTTACCACACAAAGGACATTTAAAAATAGACACTTCACGTTTTTTTAGCGCCTGTAAATATTGAATAATCTTATACTTTTTCTTCATAGCTTTTTCGCTCATAAAAGCACCTCACACAAAAATTCCGATTCCAAGCAAAACCAACACAACACATGCTGAATATGTTAAACCCATAAGTCTAAACCTTCCAACTAAGGACGCCAAAAAGAATAGAACAAGCATTGCCAAAATTGCGCCTCAAACATCAAACTGCGCAACAGACTGTCCAGGAAATCCAATATAAATTAAACCCAAAAATGACAGCATGAAAACATCATACTGTTCGCTTCCTACTCCTAAAGCATATGGGGGATGTAGTTAACCACGGATAGTGTTATTCTTTGTGGTCTGATGGGTGCAAGAGGTCCAATTATGATAATTCCTATTGATGTTGGATGAGGAGTTAACCCTATCAAGCTTGCGGGATTTAGCAGTGTAAGATCAAAAGAATTCATAGCTCGGTATATTAGAAAATATGTAAGGGCTCTCGGAGCATAGGTTGTCTGATCTAAAACCAGATGTGTGACAAATGAAACACTGATCCAAGTGGAAAAAAGAACAAGATTAAACACAGAACCGATAATCCATATTGGTATAAGTAATTCGTATGAGTGCAAAGGCAAAAAGAGCTTTCTTGATTCTTGGAAGTGATCTCCTGAAAAGAGCTTGCCAACAGCATTCTTGTCGAGCCTGCCATTGAAGATTAAATAGTCTATAAGATGGTCCCCGTCAATAAGGACTCCTGCAACTCCAACAGAAAGGGCTATTATCAATGAATCCGTAAATATAAAACAGATCCATGCCAAAGTACACGACACGAGTATGTGGGCCGACGGTCTCAAGTTTCTTCATTCCATTTTTTGTGAAAATCAATCGAGAATATAGTTGACAATACGTTGATCTAAAGAAATATTTCTTAGCTTTTCTATTTAAGTCTTGCCCAAAGCGATTTGTCTAATTAATAAAGCAAAAAGCTGACCAAAGTCTGAAAGACCACAATCATGGGAGGTCTCGTCTTCATCTTCTGATCAGGAGGTATGACTCTGTTCCCATCGTGATGACTACGACGGTGGCAGCAAATCCCCCTCACTTATCCGCTCGTCTCAGTCTATGAAACTAGCATATACAACGTCATGGCACTAATTCCTATCTTGGAGCATGGCTGAAATATGCGGATGCCTGACAATTCTAATTGTTAAAGGGCAAAAATCTAATAAAGGCTTTTACTCGTTCTATCTACTTGAGGAGAGGAAGAATGAGAACAAGAAAGGAATTACTGCGAACAAAAGATTTGAAGGTAGTCCTCCAGGGAAGAGAGGGAGCAACTACGATTGTCGATAGAGTAAATCTAGAGATTCGTGAAGGAGAGACAGTTGGCCTGATAGGCGAAACTGGATCCGGGAAAACCATTATTGCAGGCTCAATCCTAAATGTACTGCCATCAATCGGTGAAGGAAAATCCCCTTGGAAGGTTGAGGGCGAAATCATATTCAAAAGCGAAGACCTACTAAAACTGCCTCAGAGCAAGCTTAGGAAGGTGAGGGGGAATGAAATATCTTTGATACCTCAATATTCAGGGTCTTCTCTTCATCCAATCGATATGGTCGGATCCCAGATAGGAGAAGCAGTTGAATCACATAGAGCCATAAAGAAACAAAAACTAAAAGAACTTGTTGAATCCTATATGGGAAAGGTTGAGCTGTCCAGAGATCGCTATGATCGCTATGCCCATCAATTCAGTGGTGGAGAAGCTCAGCGCATTCTGATCGCTATGGCGTTGATAAACAACCCTTCTCTACTTATAGCCGATGAGCCAACTCGGTCTTTGGATATCACCGTGCAAAGGCAGGTATTGGAACTGATAAAAGTGATAAAGAAGGAATTCGGTTTTTCTATGCTGCTAATCACTCACAATCTCGGAATTATTGCTGAAATGTCTGACTACATTTATGTTATTTATACTGGAAAGGTTGTGGAACACTCCGATGTCAAATCAATCTTCAGAAAACCAAGGCATCCATACACTCGAGGATTATTAGGTGCAGTTCCTAGCTTTTTTGGACCCTCCTCCAGGGTTGAAGGAATTCCTGGTGACCCGCCGCAACCACCTTATGATTTCTCTGGATGTACATTTCATCCAAGATGCAAATATGCCAAAGACTACTGCAAGGAAGAATTCCCCTCTATCAGAGAGATCGAATCGGATCACCATGTTGCATGCTTCCGAGCTGAAGAGATTTAGAGGAAATCAGGCAATTGTGAAATCCCCATTTTGGGTAGTTATTCAGAATAATCAATTCTTTGAAGCAATCTCTATGTCCTAACTTTTCAATGGGTTTTCCTGGTCAAAGCTGAATCAATCAACTTGCCAGATTCGAAAGACTTAACTTATTGGTGGAGAAGATTGTTATTGATGGATAAATCGGTTATAGGTTTAATCTCAGATTGAGAGGAGTCATCACAAAGATGGATCAAGTTTCCACCATAAGACAGGCAGGAAGCCCAATTGAGAAGATTAAAGAAATAAGCAGAAGCGTTGTAAACATAAATACTCTGGGATTTCCTCAAGATGCTTTCCAGAGAGCCACTCCAGTAGAAGGCATTGGTTCTGGTTTCTTCTTTGATAGGGAAGGTCATATTCTGACTAACAGTCACATCATAGAAAACGCAAAGAGACTTGCAGTAACTTTAGCTGATAGACGTGTGCTTCAAGGGAAGATTGTTGGTCTCTGCAAGATGTCAGACATTGCTGTTGTCAAAGTGTATACAGCTGATGTGGAACCAATTGAATTTGGCGATTCAGATAGATTAGAAGTTGGCCAAGAAGTCTTCGCCATCGGCAATCCCTATGGCTTAACTGGAGGATCTATAGTCACTACCGGCATAATCAGTGCTTTGGAGAGAACTTTCCATACGAAAGAAGGCGGTTTCCGATTAGTTCAAACCGATGCATTAATTGATTCTGGAAGCAGTGGAGGACCCTTGGTAGATCTCAGTGGAAGAGTCATAGCTATCAATACTACCTTGATTCCGAGCGCAAGTGGTATAGGTTTCGCAATACCGGTAAACCTAGCCAAGATTCACCTAGGAGATATTGTGCTCTATGGCAAGGTTAAAGAACCTTGGTTGGGAGTTACGGGCATAACCATAACCAAGGGGATGGCCAAACACTATGATTTCCCAATAAGAAGTGGTGTATTCGTGGTCAACATAGCACCAAACAGCCCAGCAGATAAGGCCAAGATAAGACAAGGGAATATCATAGCAGAATTTGACAATAGAGTCGTAAGCAATATTGAAGACTTGAAGAATATTTTGCTTGAGAAAGAGCCTGGTGAAAGGGTGGAATTGGTCATACTAAGAGGTCCCAAGAAGAACCGATTGAGAGTCACGCTAGAGCAAACACCATAGAGGTTTTTTTTGCCATTCCAATTCTATTTTGCTGTTTTGCGAGATTTATCTTCCTCTCCAGCAAGAAGACTCCCTCCGAAAGGGCGGGGTAGTCCACTAACTCGCTATAATATCTGCTCCATACTATGACAGATCAAAAGACTTAGCTAATCTCTATTGCATCAACTGGACAACTGTCCGCACCTTCCTGTGCGCAATCCTTCAAACCGTCATCAATCTCACCTATGCTAAAATCCTCAGTCTGTTCCTTTAAAAAACGACCTACAATTCTTGATTTTCCCTCATCATCTGTCTCGTACACATCTCCGCATAGGGCGTAACATACTCCGCAGGCAATACACGAATCCATGTCGATTTTTACAGAAATCAATAAATAACCTCCAAAGTTCAGTTCGCACCTAAATCTTCACGGAGGAGTACAAATAGGCAAAGTATATTAACTTATTCTTTTTAGTTTACTGGGGGTGAAATTATGCAACTTTTCTTAGATCCGCTCTTCATAATCTCGATAGTTGTGGTACTGGTCGTCGTTGGCTATTTTGCCAGCGGACTCTATGTAGTACAGGAGTGGCAAAGGGGTGTTGTGTTTCGTCTTGGCAGGATAGTCAGAGTCAGTGATGGTGGACTTCATTTCAGGATTCCTGGTTTCGATTCAGTGAGAAGAGTTGACATGAGAACTCAGACCATAGACTTGAAGGGGCAATCTGCTATTACCAAGGACAACATCAGTGTTGGCATAGATGCTGTTGTGTTCATGAAGATTGAAGATGCCAAAAAATTGATACTAAGGATATTCAACTATCGAAACGCTGTTGCCAAATATGCTCAGACATCCATCAGAGACATTACAGGGCAGTACAATCTTGATGACTTGCTAGAAAATAGAGAGGAAGTTGCCATTAATTTAAAAGAAGAGATAGATAAGCTCACAAAAGAATGGGGGATTGACATCCCTAAAGTCGGGCTGCAAGACATCACTCTTCCTACTGACATGAAGCGTGCCTTTGCAGTTCAAGCTGAAGCCGAAAGAGAGTCAAGGGCGGTAGTGGTAAAGGCGAAGGCCGAAATGGAAGCCTCGGAAAAGTTGAAGCTTGCAGCTGAAAACTTTAAGGATCCCAACGCAATGCAGCTTAGAATTCTTTCAACACTGAATGACATAAGCAAGGACCAAAGCAACACGATAATTATTGCATTACCACTCGAAACACTTAAGACTGCCGGAATACAGGGAGTTGCTGCTCTTGCTTCAGTAAAGGCAAAGTATGAACAAGCTGATTAGACGGCCAGGATTTTTTCTTTTCTTTTTTTTTATACACGAAGGCTCAAGCTATTTGAAGGCTTCTTACAATGAGTAGGAGCAGTTTACAGTTATATATCACTTAGCCATTCATAATTCCCTACTGAATACTGCCTGGATGAAGTTGAGATGGAGCTTCTCGATCTCCTATCGAAAATAGTCGGAAAGGAAAATGTTTCAGACAACGAGCTAGATTTAATCTGTTATGCCAATGATCTGGCTCCGTTGCCGGATATCGTATTATCTGCCTATAAGCTGAAGCCGCCCTCCTATATAGTTCGTCCTAATAACGCAAAGCAAGTCTCAGATATAGTAAAACTTGCCAATGATCGCAAAATTCCAGTAACTCCTCGCGGTGGTGCGTCCTCAGGTCTCGGAGGGTGTATTCCAGTCGAAGGAGGCATAGTATTAGATCTAACCTCTTTGGATCGGGTAGTTGATATAAATCAGAAAGAAATGGCATTAAGAGTCCAGTCTGGAGTTGTTTGGAAAACCCTTGTACATAAATCTGAGAGAGCCAGACTCAAGCCCGGCATCTATCCGAGTAGCGCTCCCTCTGCCACTGTCGGGGGTTTTATCAGTACAGGGGGCTGTGCTGGAATCGGTGCACCAAAATATGGCCCCATATTTGATCAGATCATCGAGTTAGAAGTAGTTCTACCGAATGGCGACATTGTCAGATTATCTCCACCACTGTCAAATCTATTTGTCGGTGCAGAAGGAACACTTGGTGTTGTGACAGAAGCAATCTTAAAAGCATACCCTCTTCCAAAAGCTTTTTCTGTATCGGCGTATGCATTTAAAGAAACCTCCTCTGCTTGTGACTCTATCGCTCAGATCCATCACAGCGGTCTGAAACCATATTATCTTTTCATTGTAGACAAATATCTTTTAGATACAACCAGAAGTCTCGGGATTGAAATGCCAGAATGTGAGATGTTGGTGGTCGTAGCTTTTGAAGGTGCCGAATCAGAAATTGAAATGTATAGAAAAGCCTTTGACAAGACGTTTTCAATCAAGGGAGAGAAGCTGGAATCAGGAATTGCAGAGGATGAGTGGGAAAGACGCTACAATGCCGAGTTATTTGTAAAACGTGCTGGTCCCACATTGATCTTACTTGAGTTAAATTTGCCTATCAGAAGTCTTTTCAAAGCAGCAACTAAACTCAAAGAAATGGAAAGAAGGGGGCTGAAGAGCGGTCTGTTTGGTATTCTAGGTCATGGAGGATCTATGTTGGTTATGCCAGTCTTGCTAACCGATGAGAGATCAGGTAGTGAATATCTAAGGCTCCTTTTATCTGTTAGAGATATTGTCAAGTCAAGTTTTCAGTTTGGAGGTACGATTTACGGTGTTGGATTACACAATTCCATGTATATGGATCTAATCCATGATTCAAAGATCTTGGATTTGATGAAGTCAATAAAAAAGAAATTCGATCCAAATGGAATTATGAACATAGGTAAGATGACCGAGTGTCGTGTACCACCAGTACTCAGGGGGAGTTGAAATATAGGATGACTGGAATTAATAGGCTGGCAGAAGATCTGGAGGAGTTCCTAGGTTCAGATAGTGTTTTTAAGACACAAGAAGAACTCATCCCTTATTCATTAGACCCCTACACCAAAATCGAAAAGAAGCCTCTTTTGGCTGTGAAGATACATCAACCTCAACAGTTGAACAGGATTGCTTTTCTTCTGAAGAGGTTTAACCAAGAAAAGCAACGTAAGGTATCAATTACACCGCGGGGTTGTGGCCTTGGCGTTTCACAAGGCACACTATCTTCCGATAGCATAATTGTTGATCTGAGCGAATTGAAGGAGGTCGCTATAAGTGAAGATGGTGAGACTATAGATGTCCAATGCGGAGCCACTTTCGAGCAGATTTCACGAATATTGAATGAAAACGATTTGTGTTTGGGAATGGAACCAACAACATCCCCCCGGTGCACCGTGGGAGGTTTTATAGCTTCAGGTGGGTTAGGTTTTTCGTCCATCAAATATGGATCTATTTCGACTCATATCAGAAATCTAAGAGTCTTCCTGTCTATCGGTTCTATGATTGAAAC
>JBHLKK010000072.1:0-6965 GCA_048886745.1 Candidatus Hodarchaeota archaeon
CGAGGGGACTTGAACCCCCGATTCGACCTATCAAACCATGAGCTTAATAGTCCATCGGGTTAAGAGCTTCGTCCCATCAAACAAATGGACCGACGCTCTACCTAACTGAGCTACGGGCCCACACTCTTTTTTTACTAAGAAGTATTTCTCCTAAAAAGTTTTTGATAGCATAGAAATCAATAAATTTCGGATTCGCTATTTACTGAGGTTGGAGGTTTTATCAATATTCCACTATTTTTTGCAGTTCCTTAGCTTTCTTAACTGAGAATTCAGCTTCCTTTGGCAATGGGGCTATCCCTTCAAATTGAGTTCTTTTAACAAATTCAACAAGCATTTCTCGGAGTTCTTTAGGATTCCAAGATGCCATCTTCTCAACGGAGTCAATGCCTGCGTCATAATATAGCCTCGCACGGATGCTTTTTATGCCCGGTATTCGTGCCAAATCTGAGAGCTTGACGAATTCCAGAATAGCATCAAGAGGTATTCCCGTCCTTTCTGAGAGCTTTTTCCTCCCATTTTTGGTTCGCCCGACTTCCAAAATCTGCTCCACATTTCTTATTCCTTCAGCCTCAAGCTTCTTTATGTATTCAGGTTTAGCTCCTCTAAAAGACCATAATGGAAAAACCCTTTTTTTGATTCTTTTCTCACGCAATTCCCCAGCTAGATTGTACATTTCATCGTTTGAGACGTACTTGTAATAGTGACGAATGCCCCACAAGTATAACCTGACCGGATGTTTCAGATTATCTTTCCCCCATGATGAGAAATCTATGAGATCTTCAGGGCTTGATTGATCAACTATTTTGCCACCCTTATGCCCCTGTAAAAACCGTTCGAATTCTTTTATGAACTTGACGACCCTATCTGTGGCACTTTGAGACCTTCTATTTCGTTTCATGAATGTCCGAAAACCCTTCTCATTCATGTGCTCAGGACTCCTAGTCAAAATCCTTTTGCAGAGATTCTTTTTGATTCTCTAGAACTTTCTCATAACCAGTTTTGCAAACGCTTGGCTTGCCTTAAGGGTTTCCTCATCAATTCCTGGGAAGATAACATGGAAATAATCAAATCCTAGGTCAATACAGTAGTTGAACCGTTCCATGACTTCCTCGGGGTAACCTACCCAAGAGCCGGGAGCGTCTCTTTTGAACAACTCCTTTGCTTTTTCAATGGACATGTTATTCCTTTTCGAAAATCCGGCGAAGTAATCTTCCATCTCTTTCTCTGATTCTGAAACAAGGACCGCTGGAACCGTGAATAAGCTTTTTCCTATTTCTTCATAGTCTCTTCCCACGTCTTTACAGTGTTTCTTCAGTACTTCCAGTTTATGTTTTAGGTCTGCGGAAATCCAGAGGTTGCAGTAATCTGCATATTTGGCCACCATTTTCAGAGTCCTTTTTTCTCCACTGCCACCAATTAATATAGGCGGCATCGGTTTTTGTACCGGTTTTGGGGCAGAAAAGGCGTCCTTTATTGTGTAATATTCTCCCTCGAAGCTCACCTTCGGTTTTGTCCAGAGCAGTTTGATTATCTGGATAGCTTCCTCCATCCTATCCATTCGCTCTTTCAGAGACGGAAATGGAATCCCGTATGCTTTATACTCAATCTCTTTCCAGCCAGCTCCAATTCCGAAAAATAATCTTCCATTTGAAATCATATCCACCGTAGCAGCTATTTTAGCCAATACGGTAGGATAGCGGTACGAATTACAGGTAACTAAAGGTCCTAGACGAATTCTCTCCGTTTTGGAGGCTAGGGCAGCAAGCAAAGTCCACGCTTCCATACAATTGCGATCCTCAGATTTATCATTAAGGAAAAGATGGTCACTAACCCAGATACAGTCATAGCCGGTCTTTTCACATTCTAAAGCAATTCTTTCTACCGATTTGTAATTGAAACCAAATTGTGGTTCAATTTGAATGCCAAACTTAACTGACATGCCATTTTCCCCGATTTTGCCAGTTTTAATAAAGATTTTAATCTCCATTTAGGTATAGTTCAGTATTTATATAATTATCAATTGGGGGGCAACATTTGAGTAAACCTGCGAAGTACCTAGTTCGAAACTATAAGAAGGGAGATGAGATAGATCTGGCCAAAATACTCAGTGAATGTTTTGGTCCAATAACTCCCAGACAGCTCTTACAGTGGTATAGTCGGGAAAGGGTGCATCCTGAGGATGTATTCGTTGCTGAGGTTGATGGGGAGCTTGTGAGTACTGTTGAGATCATATCCAGAAGATTGCATGTAGGCGAGAAGACCTATCTGAGAACTGGTGCAATTGCTGGCGTATGCACAGATTCTGACCATAGAAAGAAAGGCATGGCAACCAGTGTTATGAGGAAAGCCTTAGAATTCAAAAAAAGCAAGGGAATTTCAAGTGCATCTCTCTACACTGAGCTCGATAATCCAGCTCATAGGGTCTATGAGCGACTTGATTTCATTAACTTAGCGACTTTTCGCACGTTTATAAAATATCTAGACTTCCATTCATTCTTTGTCAATTGGATCAGGATGCGTAACCGCCGATTGAAGGATTCGAAGATTGCCAAACGGAAGTTGGAAGGATGGGAAAAAACCATCGTTATAAACATAAAGGAAGTTGGAGAACTATCCTTTCAATTCAAGAAAGGTCGTTTTCGACTCCTAAGAAAAGTGCCTAGGATGGTTGACATAAAGTTCTCTACAGATTTGCAGACATATACCAAGATATGGTGGAATGTGTTGCCATGGGAAGAGGCCGTTAAGGATAATAGACTTGTAGTTGAACAAGGGGAAAAAGAAGATATTGATTTGTTTAAACGCTTCCTGCATTGGAGATGGGAGGATTGAATATGGAAATACAACTACGGGAAGCTAAGAAAGAAGACATACCGAAGATGCTTGAATTATACAATGAGTTCTCAAGGCAATTTGCAGGAGTCGCTTACAGGGATTATAGAGCGTTCAGACTGATGCTCCGTAGGGAGGACAGATCGCATCCGACTGATCTCATAAACTGGGTTGCGGTTGAAGGTCCAAATCATATCATAGGCTATGCACATGCAAGATTTTACAGAAGATCAAAATGGGGAGATATCACAGAGATAGTTGTTGATACCAGACGCAGCTTTCAAGAGATAGGCCAAAAACTCATAGAGAAGATAAATGAGGTGCTTGCTGAGAAAAAGGCAACAGTAGTTACGAGTTACTATGTCCAGACTCCAAAATATGAGAAAATCTTTGCCGCTCTGGATTTCTTTGAATTGAAAACCAATGACGTTTTCATGTTTTCAATACTTGATTCCCGAATTCTTCTCATGGAAATAGAATCCATTTTCCTGAGACGTTTAGAAAGAATGAAAAAATGGGAAGGTTTAGTCCAGATAGAATGTGAAAAAAATAACATATTCATAAGAAGAACGAAAGAGAATGTTGAAACTGTTGTGTGGACCAATCAGCCAGTTGATTTAAGGATCGTCTTAAGCCGCGATAGGCTGATAAAACTAATCTTTGGTGTTGTGGATCCCGTCGAGTCATTGAAGTCTGATCAGGTGGATGTAGAGACAACCCTTGGTCAAAAAGAGAGGGATCAGTTATTGAGGTCTCTTTTTCCTGCACAGCAATTTTTAATAATGGACTACTGGTAATCAGGTTTTGGTTATTCAATAGAAGGCACCGGAGGAGAATATTGAATGAACTTACCGATTGTGATTCGCAAATACCGTAGAGGAGATAGGGGGGCCTGTCGTGCCTTATGGAGGGAGCTTACCGAATGGCATCGTGAGATCTATCAAGATCCTACAATTGGAGGTGAACATCCAGAAGATCACTTCGATAAGCATCTCGAAGAAGTGGGACCTGATCAAATCTGGGTCGCTGTTCATAACTCCCAGATCATCGGACTTATCGGACTGATTGTTGAGGAAAAGGAAGGGGAAATAGAACCTATTATAATCAAAAGGGCTTTCCGCAAGAAAGGAATAGGAAAGCAACTAATAGAAAGAATAATCTCCGAAGTTCGCAGCAGAGGAATAAGGTTCCTCAAGGTAAAGCCAGTAGCACGAAACAAAGCAGCTATGAAATTCTTTTATGAACGAGGTTTCAAAAATCTCGGACATATAGAGATGTTTATGGATCTATCTGATTCTAAGAGACGACCGTGGAAGGTCGGACCCGAAATCTCTGGATGCAGATTCTGCTTTTAACGCGAGAATTCTAGAAAAAAAGAATGAATAGGTGAAAGTCATGATGTTAGCACCATTCCTAAGTCTAATGAAAGAAATCAGTAACCAAAGATTTGGCTATTATTCGATTTCTCAGGACTGTGGAGAATTCCTAAGTATTTTGCTTCAAGTATACGCACAATCTAGGGATTCTGTGAATGTCGTTGAAGTCGGAACAGGTGTGGGGTATTCTGCACTTTGGCTTGCGAAAGGCCTGATCGCTGCCGGGGGTGCAGGAAAGGTATATACAATCGAGAGAAGTCCAATAAGAGCCCAAGCTGCCAGATCCAATTTGAAAAAGGCAAGCAAGATCGAAGGCTTAGAAAGGATTACAGATTATGTTGAAATAATCAATGGAAACGGGGTAGACGTAATTGCTGAACTTGATGTGGGAATAGATTTTGCCTTTATTGATGGAGCAAAAGATGAATATCATAAGTATCTTACTTCGATGATCCCCAAATTGAGTGCGGGAAGTGTTGTTACGGCACATAACACTATATCCCACGGTGGAAGGATGGAGGATTTCGTTAGTGAGATAACTAATCCGGAAAAATGGAGCACGGTAATCTTACCAATCGATGCAGGTCTAAGCATATCAGTTAAAGTGTCTTAGAGATCGGAAAAGAGATTGGTGGGCCCGGTGGGAATCGAACCCACGATTCGGCAGATTGCCGCGGCTCGCGTGCGACTTGCAACACGACCCACCGGGTTTCTTTACCAGGAAGCACCAGAGTTTAAAAGCCCGGTGCTCTACCTGACTGAGCTACGGGCCCGCGGATTAGAACATTCTGGTTGTACTAGATTTTCTGTCGCTAAACAGATTATTTAAGTTTTGCGGGACTCATCTCTCATTGGTTAAGATTCCATAAGTTTTATAGAACCAATAGCCGTATTTAGTGTTGGAGGAATGATAGACGCCGACCCCAGTCTGATAAAAAATGATGACCTCGCGACGATCTAGACCTCCACCCATTTTTGAAGAAGTAGGTCTCGTACTATTCTCCCATCAATAGTGACGCTTCTCGAGCATTCACGATACTGGCTATTCTTGCAGAATTCGCCATATAATCTAAAAAGCGTTTGTGTGTTTCTTCTTCATGAGTTGCAGTCCCGTTACTAACAACATATGTTTTGTATTCTCTCATTCTTGCACTAGCTGTAGTATACAATATGCAAATATCGGTTAAGACTCCTGTAATGATTAGTGAATTTACTTTCAGCTCCTTTAGTATCCTATTTAGCTCAGTACTATAGAAGCCATCGAATTTCGTCTTCTCAATAATAATATCTCCCTTCTGGGGGCGAAGTTCTTCTACTACTTCCGCTCCCTCAGTCCCCTTTACAGCGTGAGGCTTGAATTCCAGGAATTCATTATCATCTATTTCATGAGCATCGCAGACATATATAACAGGAATTCTTTCTTCCTTGGCCTTTGAGATCAGTTGTTGGATGTTTGGGATAATGTCTCTTCCCCTTGGAACCTCTAGAATGGAGTTCTCTTTGATGAAATCGTTTAGCATATCGATAATTAGTAGAGCAAACATCTTCTTAACCTCACTCAGGCAACAGATAAATAGAAAAGGCATGGGTACTTAAAAAAATTACATAGAAATCGATAGATTTCAACCCTAGTCTACAATCATAGAGGGCAAGCGAGATGAAAAAGTTCCATACAGCATCTGATGAAGAGATTAAATCAGGTCAGACCACCGATATCTACTTTGTGAGAGCCAGACAAATTCTCAAAGAAAAAGGTTTGGGCGAGGTGGTTGCAGCAGCAGAAGTAACAACTGGCAATCTGCCAAACCATTGGCCTTGGGCGGTATTGTCCGGAATCGAAGAAGTGGCCCATCTCTTTGAAGGGTGTCCAGTTAATGTCTACGCAATGCCAGAAGGCAGCGTTTTTTACTCTGCGGACTATAATAATGTTCGTGAGCCTGTACTAATAGTAGAAGGAGCATATGCAGAATATGGAGTCTTTGAAACCCCCCTGCTTGGTTTTTTGTGTCAGACTTCTGGAATAGCTACTGCAGCAACTCGAGTAAAGAAAATTGCTGGTGGAAAAATAGTAATATCTTTTGGAATCAGACGGCAGCATCCAGCAATTAGTCCAATGATCTCTAGAGCATGCTATATCTCCGGTTTTGACGGGGTATCTTGTATTCTAAGCGCTCGTATGTTAGGTCTTAGACCTTCAGGAACAATGCCCCATGCGCTTATCATAATCTTCGGAGATCAAGTTGAGGCCTGGAAAGCTTACGATCAGATTATGCCTTCCAATATACCGCGCATTGCCCTGTGCGATACCTATTCTGATGAAAAAGCAGAATCATTGATGGCAGCTAACGCGATAGGAGATAACCTCTGGGGAGTTAGACTAGACACTCCCAGAACCCGTAAGGGAGACTTTGCAAGAATAGTTCGCGAGGTAAGATGGGAGCTTGATCTTAGAGGTCATAAGAACGTCAAAATCCTCGTATCTGGAGGAATGAACGAAGAAAGCATAAGAGAGCTAGGGAAAGCAGGAGCCGACGGTTTTGGGGTTGGCACGTACGTAAGTAATGCCCCGACTATCGACTTTGCAATGGATATTGTTTCAGTTTTAAGAGAAGGGAAGTGGCTACCTGCGGCTAAACGAGACAGACTCTCAGGATGGAAGAATGTTTGGCGCTGTCCAGACTGCTTGACGGATATTGTTTTACCATCAGACAAGTCTTCTCCTATGTGTCCAAACTGCGGAGCAGAAACGGATTCAAT
>JBHLKK010000073.1:0-6875 GCA_048886745.1 Candidatus Hodarchaeota archaeon
CTTTGAGCGAAACGTCTGCCTTCACATCATCCTTTGTTATCAAAGGATCTTCCAGGAGCTGAATAGCTTTCTCCCACGAGTACAGAATTTCTATTGCTCTAGCGTAGTGATTCAATAGTGTAAGTTGGGCGGGCCTTCCCCATTTTCCTCGAAATTCCCCTAATTCGGTGTTTGCTTGATCGGTGTCAATAAGATCATTTATATTAAGCCTTGCCAGGCAGTTTACGCGAAAAATGTCTCCTGATTTAAGTATGGGGAACTTCATGTAGCTGTAACTCTCGACTTGTTCTCTCACGTAATCGAAATATTCTTGAGGCTTGAATGATTGAGTTGTTTTTCCATCGGGATCCATTATTCTTAGCTCGCCATCATATAACGAGATGGCGTTTTCGTTGCTTAAAGATAGGAAAGATGTCTTAATATCACCAAGACTTCTTATCTTATCTTCATTCTTGTCTACAAGATCCTTTACAAGATTAATCAAGCGTTCAACAGACAGAAAGGAGCTCTTTAAGGTCGAGAGTAGTTTATTTCTTTCTTCTTCGGTGAGAGCCTTGGGCATTCCCCCTATGAATGTTAGACCATGAACTTGCCTTCTACCTACAGTATTAGTTATCATTGTGCCGAGTCCTCTCAGAGCAAATATCCTTTTTGCAAGGTCTGAATTCTCTTTTGCCAGACTAAACACATTTCTCTCTGCAGGGTTTTCAGCTAGGAAATCCGGGGCACTCAACATGAAAACCGATAATACATGGCTTTCTATGAATTGCCCCAGCAGGAGAAGCTCTCGCAATTTCTTGGTTGTATCGGATACTTCAACGTCAAGTGCGTTCTCAATGGCTTTGAGAGAAGCAAGCTCATGGGAATGTGGGCAGATGCCGCAGACTCGGGAGGTTAGCTCCGGTAATCGCTCTACTGCAGCTCCTTCAAGGAATTTTTCGAAACCTCTAAAGGATGCTACATTGAAGTGTATATCTGATACCTTGTCGGAGTCGTCCAAGAATATCGTTATCTTAGCGTGCCCCTCAACACGAGACACAGGACTAATCTTGATTGTCTTCACCATCTTGGATCACCCGATAGATCAACTCTGCTACTCTTTCAACCCACTTCTTCCTCAGTGTTTGAGAAGCCATTGTAAATCCATAAAAGAAATGTATGAAGTCAAAAAGCTGCTTTTCTATCTCTTCTCTGGGAGTCCCAGCAAAATGTGAGATACGATTGATAAGATCTTCAATTATGCCATGTAGAGGATCAAGCAGCACACGATCACTCGGTCCTCTACAGCCAAAACAAGGGTGCCCTGCATTTGTGCATTGAGCTCCACATCCGCCTCTGCTTACAGATCCTAAGCAAATGTATCCTTGAGAAAGCAGACACTCATTCGGATCTGGCCTCCTGTTTACCAGTCTCAGTATCTTGGTGGAATAATCTTCCTTTACTTTTCTTTCGCATTCAGCGCATACAGGAAGTGAGACTCTGGTTGGTGATTGCCCAGCTATTATGCTTGTCAAAAATTTCCCTATGAGTTCTGAGGGCGGCGGGCATCCTGGCAGGTAATAATCCACTTCAACTACTGTATCTATTGGACTCAGCCTTCTGGAAAGAGTAGGAACTTCCATAAACTCGTTCCTATCACCAATTGCTCTTCGAATCAGATCAAGAGTCGGAAAAGCCGTTCCTATTCCAGGAACTCCTCCGTATGTGGCACAAGTCCCTAGTGAGACCAGTGTTTCTGAGTTATCACGAGCCCCTTTCAGCAGTTTTATATCATCTTGATTTCTTATGCCACCTTCGACAAGGATGATGTCTGTTTCCGATATGGTCTTACTGTCCATCAGAACAGGTGAGTGCTGAAAATCCAATTCAGGCAGCAATTTTACTAAATCCTCGCCCAGATTCAACAGACTCATGTGACAACCCGTGCAGGAGCATAGAGAAATCGTGGATATTTTCATACTCATTGCTCCGTTGGGTTTTTTTCAATAGATAGAATCAGTTTACAGGCATTAGGACCCGGGTTTTCGAGTTTGAGTTTGACCTTACGTTCAAGGATTGTCTCCAATCCCATTGCGATATATGCGTGAGCAAGATTGCAGGCTGCGGCACCCATCTCAAGAGAAGTGTAATTGCACATCTGCCTTACCGGACAGTCATATATGTTCATATAAGTGGTCTCTTGCCCGTTTTCTGAGGTTATAAGCTCTGTCTGCTCAGAATCCTTCCACAGTTCGACTTTCCACCCCTCGCCAATTCCATCTGACAATACCTCAAGGGCTTTCTGAATGGTTGAGGCCCGATCAAGTCTTTCCCCCAGATCTTTTCCCATCTCTCTTCCTGGCGTTATAGCTAGAATGTTCATAGTCTTATCGCCATAGATTCTGATAGAAGCTGCTATGTATCCTGCAAAGAATTTCATTATATGTGCAAGAGTATTCCTACAATATTCCAGATCTTCTGCCATACAGGTTCCCACCAGAGCTTTCCCGGTTTTTACCATCAAAATGGATTAAGCGAGATTCTTTTGAACCTTTGTGAATAGCTGATTCCTTTTCAAATTATCGCAATTACCTGAGCTCTATGTTTAATTTTACCCAAAATAAATATTTAAGGATTCTTCAAATGGATAAATAATTCACGGATAGGCAAAAAATAGGGGAAGGTTTTTTGAAAATCGTACTCCGTATATATGCTGGATTACTAAGCACTGCGATATAACCTTGCAGCAAGGATAGCTACAAGAATAGCTACAGGAAATGCCGTAAGTGCTTCAGGAATAGCTACTCCTGGCCCCCAAGGAATCGTCCATTGAATCACCCATCCTGCGATGGAGATGATGGCGATAATATACGACAGAATGCCTAGCCATTGTGTTTTTACCACTGAATTGTAATGTGTGCCAAGCACGAAGCAGGTAATGATGAACAACGCAAAGAGGGCTACAGAAAAATAATAATGGATAGAACCGAAATCTTCCGAGAATACAGCTACTCCCAGTAGGGATATGGCAGTTACGAACAAGAAAACTATTCCAATCTTTCCGACAATCTTCTGTCTCTCCTTTGCATAGAGCCCCAACGCAAATATCATAGCACATATAGCAGCTATTATCAGTCCTGAGTTATAGAGGATGGCGACGCTTGATGTGGCGTAATTCCCAAGATCACTCAACGCATTGTTAGTCCAGCTGAACCATGGTGAAAGGGCAATTGAGATGAATATTGACGCCAAAGCCCATATTGGTCCTATGATGCCGAGGTATGCAGCAGTCTTTGGTTTAATTATTCCATAAAACCCTGACAATTTGATTCTCCCACCCTTAGAATCAGTAATAGAAATGAATTCATGTATGATATAAATCTATTCTAAGGACAAAAACCCTGAAGGGTATCGATTCCCATAGATCTTCTTTTCAGGAGATTCGATTGATTGAGCCCTATATAATAAATCGTTCCCTTTTTACATTTCTTTCTTTAATACTCAAATCACTGACCTTGAAACGTCTAGCTCCAAATAGCTCCGCATATTCCTCCTCACCATAGAGAGCAGCAGTAATTCTGCCAATAGAGTCTGCTTTGAGGATTCCACTCCCACTTGCCCCGGTCACAATTATGGCTCCTCCCTCTCTGAAAATGTTGGGATTTCCATCAATGCTATTATCGGCATATAATCCTGCCCACATATTTGTTGGTCTGACATTGGTGAAGTGCGGAAAATAGTTCTTCAAAACCATATATATCTGATGATAGTAGTCTTGCTCTGCCTGGGGGTCTTCCTCAAGCTTATATGCTCTTCCGATATCATCTGCACATCCAATCCAGAAAGCCATCTCGCTTCTAACAGGAACAATAAACACCCCAGGATTCGGCACGATTGTCATGGGGATAGTTTTCTCTTGGTTGAATCCCGTGATGTTAAATAATGGTTCCAAAGCAGACCCTTTCGCTGAAAAGAGCTGTCGTTTCTTGGGCTTGACGTGGCTATCAATTCCTACGGGATCCAATATCGAGGGGGTCCAAGCACCAAGAGCGAGAATCACCATTCTTGCTGAAACCTTCCTTCCGTTGGTTCTGACACCTGCAATTCTCTTATCCTGCCAGACATATGGCTCCCCCGGCAATTCGAGAGTCTCTTTGGGCTCCAGAATTAGTTCAGAGATAGATGTGTTATACTGTATGTTTACGCCCAGCTTCTTGATTTGATCTTCGTAAAACTTTACTAATGCATCAACGTCAAGCCGACCGCACTTCACTCCCAAAACACCTTTCTCGATGCTCTCCAGACCTAGGATCTTAGCTTCCTCATCATCTGGATCAAATTCCAGGTTGATCCCAGGAATCATTCGGTTTAGATCTTCTTTTTCAAAGGTCTCCAATTCAACATCTTTCTCCATCATTTCCTTAAAGACTGAAACATACTTTTGATGTTGTTTGCTACTTAGAAGCCACATGTAACCCAATTTCCTAAGCCCCAAATCGTAACCCAGTTCGTTTTGGGTGTGAAGGTAGAATTCAACAGAGCTATCGGCCAACATGAAATTCGTGGGAGATGAGAAAACATTTCTAAAAAGAGCTGCACTCTTAGCTGTATTTCCTTGTCCTGCAGCACTATTCCTATCTATAAGTAGAATAGATTTTTCAGGATGCTTTTGCTTTAGATGATAAGCGGAGGCTAGTCCAAGAATTCCTGCGCCAACAATCAATATGTCTATGTCCTTCATAGGACCCCCCCAAAAACGTTTCAGATTCTCATGGTTGATGTATTTAAAGATTCCTAAAGCTGTTTCGGCAAAACTGTTCACCGACATTGAACATAGATAGAACTGCCAAACCCGAAGTAAGGGTTAATCCCTCTTCCTTAATAGCCATATTGCAGCTCCACATGCGATTCCTGTTACAAGGACCCCGATCCATATTAGTAGAATTGGCAAATCAGAGGGTCTAAGGCTCCTAACATAGAAGACATTGTGATCGTTTTCTGTATCTCTATAATATATTATGTGTGCATCTCCAAACTCATCAATAACCAAGTTGGGACCAATCTCATTCAGATCATTCCGGGTAACATTAGCCGGCGAACCCCAAATTCCTCCCAGTCTGCTAATATAGAAGACCTCAAAATCGGAGCCTTCGATTTGACTAAAAGCAATATGAACGTCATTCTCTCCATCGGCTGCAAGAGAGAGATATCCTATTAGGTTTCTCGTGGCACTAAGATTAACAGGAGCAGCCCATCCATTAACAGATCTATTCACATATAATACGTTGAACGCCCCCAGATCTTCGCCAACACTAATATATTGCTGATACGCCAGATGAAGGTTACCACTGTTGTCTAGGTCCATCGAAGGGCTGGTGTCATATATTTCATTCTGAGTAACGTTTGTTATTACCCAAGATTCATCGACATCATTGGCGTAGAATATCTCATAATCGTAAAATGTGCTATCATCTCGCCCCTCCCAGACAATATGAATCTTATCTTGAGGATCAATCGCAATAGAAGGATTGATAGCATATGCCAAAGTATCACTTGTAACATTCAATGGTGAAATCCAATAACCTTGGACGTTGTTTGTGTAGAAAATCTCATAATCATTTGTAGAACTGCCGTCTCTCCCGTACCAAGCTATGTGAACAAATCCTTTGCTGTCTATGGCTATTGAAACAACTCTGTCACTGTTGACGTTCTTGGAAAGGTTAACAGGTATACTCCAACCTCTAGCAGTTTTATTCGCATAGAAGATTTCCATATCATTTGAGTCATATCCGGAATAGACCAAATGAATATTGCCTTCTGCGTCAATTGCGATTGCAGGATATTGATCAAGAACGTCGTTTTGAGTTACATTATAAGGAATGCTCCAATAGCCACGCGTGTTGTTTACGTAGAATATCTCCTGAGTACCATAGAATACGGCGTGTATGTATCCCTGTGGATCGACTGCTAATCCCCTTTCAACAATGGCTGTAAATACACTGGAGCTCGTTCGAGATATGTTGACCGGCGTCGCCCAAGAAGAAATGCGATTTGCAGCAGAAGCTCCGGGTAGCACAAAAACCCATAATCCCTGAATTAAGATCAAAGCGAGAATTAGAGTCCTAGATCTGCCCAAACATGCCCCTCCGTTCCTGTCCCTACTTCACAACAGAGAGTAGATTCCTGTACAAGGATTTGTTAGTAGCAAACAATGTTAAAAGGTTAGGTTGACTGAGTAGTATGCTGGATCATCAGCCCTTTGATAACGCTGCAGATCTTCTCAGGATCCTTCGATGAGAATACGAAAGGTCTGCCTTTTGCGAGAGATATCCTTATGGCAGGACCAAAGCTGGTCGTATAAGCCCAAGTACCATCTAAACCATATCTTACTCCTATGCCCCCATATCTCTTGAAAGATGCTCTAATGACTTCGCAACCAACTATATCGTCTTTGGAAATATGCTTTCTGTTCATAACTCCGTAGTGAACTCTGACCTCGTCAGGAGTTATCCGGATATCTATACCACGGTAATTCACTATCATAAACGCCAAGAAGAAGATAGGGAGAAAAAAGACCGGGATTAAGATTAGCAGAGGAAGGTTTAGAGACTGATGTGCGAGAGCGAAAACACCCATAAGGATGATATCCAGCGAGATGAGAGCTCCTACTAGCACTTTCATGGCGGTTATGATAGAAACCCACTCTCGATATAGGACACTGTGGGAAGGCTCTTTTTTCATTCCCATTATTCCCCATAGACAACTAGGGAACAAGGAAAGAAAAAGCTTTTGGATTTGAGGCAGACTGGAGAGCGTACAGGAAAGGTAATATGACAAGGACTTGAGAGATATCGGGTGGAAGGGGCTCATAGTGGATTTTGGGGGGGAAAAAAAAG
>JBHLKK010000074.1:0-6810 GCA_048886745.1 Candidatus Hodarchaeota archaeon
AAAAGGGGGAAAAGGGTTTTAGGAGCTTCTTATGTTGCCAAACGCGAGTGACTCCATCCAGCAATACTTCGATTCAATAAAAGAGGAAATATATAGTCTCTACGAAATTGCCAGGAAAGCACGCAAACTTGGCATTGATCCTGAAACAGAACCTGAAATACATCCTGCAGAGGATGTTGCAGCCCGCGTTGAAGGGTTGATAGGCCCAAAAGGAGTTGCTGAGAGAATACGAGAACTTGGAGAATCTATGCCACGAGAAGAGATTGCCTTCAAAATCGCCGAAGAGATAGTGCATGGGAAATTCGGAAGAATGAACGATGAGAAGGCTGCTGATATTGCCATCAGAGCTGCTTTGGCAATCTTAACTGAAGGGATTACAGCCGGACCAATAGAAGGTATCGCTTATATCAAAATAAAAGCAAACCTTGACGGAACAAGGTATCTGGCAATTTATTTTTCGGGACCCATAAGAGCTGCTGGAGGCACCGAAACCGCTCAGACCGTATTGGTGGGTGATTTTGTTCGTAAAATGCTCAGACTAGACAGGTATAAACCGGCTGAAGAGGAGATTGACCGATTCATAGAAGAGGTCGAGATTTATGACAAGATCATGAATCTTCAGTATCCCGCAACGCGCCAAGAGAGGGAAATCGCTCTTAAGAACATCCCTGTTGAAATAACAGGAGAAGCCACCGAGAATGTGGAGGTTTCAGTTCATAGAGATCTTAAAAGAGTTGAAACCAATCAAGTACGCGGTGGAGCAGTTCTTGTACTGAATGATGGCATGATCGCGAAGGCACCAAAGCTTCTGAGGATTGTAGAGGCAATTGGCATTGGCGGGTGGGATTGGCTTTCTGATCTAGAAAAGTGGAAAAAAGAGGAAGATACCATTTCCCACGAGGATTTTCCCAGAATTCAAGCAGATAGAAAATATCTTGCAGATGTAATAGCAGGACGCCCGGTTTTTTCGCATCCCGCCGAAATTGGTGGCTTTCGCATAAGATATGGACGGTCCAGAAACACTGGATTGGCTGCTGTAGGAATTAATCCGGCAACAATGGTTGCCCTGGAAGGTTTTCTCGCTCCTGGGACTCATATTAGGACAGAGCATCCCGGCAAGGGCGCCATAGTGCTTCCTGTGGATACCATAGGGGGTCCAATAGTACGGTTAAAAGGCGGGAATGTTGTCAGAATCAATTCCCCCGGTGAAGCAAGGTCACTCAAGAGGGAAATTGAAAAAATCCTTTTCCTAGGGGATCTATTGGTAGCGTTTGGTGAATTCCTAGAGAACAATCATCCATTAATTCCGTCGGGTTATTGTGAAGAAATATGGGCAGAAGAAGTTGATAGCCGGATAAAAAGTGAATTAGATGACGATGTTGCTCAATTGAGTGAGATAATTGATGCACGCCGTCTAAACGATTTTCTCAGATCTCCTTTTCACAATAAACCTACAGCTGTCGAAAGCATAAAAATCTCTCATAAACTAAATATTCCTCTCCATCCAGATTATACCTATCACTGGCACGATATTACTATTCAAGAACTTGTAAAACTGCGAGAATATTTACGTGAAAATGAAATTCAGAGAGAAAATGACACGCCTATCAATGTTAGATTGAAAATGGATGCTGGAATAAAGGAGATCTTGGAGAAGATATGCATCCCCCACCAAGTTGAGAATGACTTCATAGTCATCTCTTCACATGCCCCCTCTCTTGTTGAAAGTTTAGCACCAGAAGATGCCCAAAAAGATGCTATCCTAACTGAAGAAACTTCAGCCAAAAGTACTCTGGAAGTATTAAATGCCATATCCAGAGTAAAAATAAGAGCAAAAGCACCGATATACATCGGGGCGCGAATGGGTCGGCCTGAAAAGGCTAAGGAAAGGAAGATGTCCCCCCCAATACACTCATTATTTCCTATAGGTTTGGCTGGTGATAAGAAAAGAGACATCATAAAAGCAACAAAAAAACAGCCCACCATAAAGGTAGATGCAGTTCACCGAAAGTGTCCGAAATGCGGGAAAGTAACAATTACCACCAAATGCCCCCTCTGCAAAATAGACACTGAAGTAAGGAAAATATGTGCGAATTGTGCCACTGAGTCGGATAATGAGGAATGTCCTGCTTGTGGAGGAATGACCAGGCCCTATGGAAAGACAGACATAAACATTGCCAAGTTGTTTGACAGTGCGCTAAAAAGAATGAAGATTCCAAAGTCAGAGATTGCTTTGAAAGGAACCGTAGTAAAAGGTGTGAGGGGCTTAACCAGCAAGTTCAAGATTCCAGAGCCCCTTGAGAAAGGTATTTTGCGCGCAAGGCATGATATTTTTGTCTACAAGGATGGAACGGTTCGGTTTGATGCAACAGATGCACCCCTGACGCATTTTACTCCGGGTGAGGTTAATACTCCTGTGGAAAGGCTAAAGGAGCTGGGTTATCTGGAAGACTATGGGGGTGAAACGCTGGAGCGACCGGATCAGATATTGGAGCTGAAACCTCAAGATATTGTTGTGCCGGAGAAAGGTGCCAAGTATTTGATAAAGGTTGCAAAATATGTTGACGATCTTTTAACGAGAGTTTATGATCTTCCGGCTCACTATAATGTGAAAAGGGAAGAGGATTTGATCGGTCATCTGGTTGTTGGGTTGGCGCCGCACACGTCGGCCGGGATTATTGGACGAATTGTGGGACTTACGAGGGCGAATGTGTGTTATGCTCATCCCTATTGGCACGCGGCTAAAAGGCGGAATTGTGTTGTTGGGGACCAGGAGCTTCCTGTATATAATACAAAAACTGGGGAGATGGTTGTTAAGCCCATTAGAGATTTTGTGGAAAATGCTCTAAAGAACGGTGCAAAGCGAACCACAGTTGATGATTTTGGCACTGTGGCTGTTGAGAATCTGAACCAGGAGTATCGTGCGGTAAGTCTTAATCCTGAGACTGGTGAGTCGATTCTTCAGCCCATAAAGCACTGGGTGAAGGGGACCCATAATCGGTGGATCACCATTACAACTGCTACGGGTCGCACGCTCAAGATGACCCCAGAGCATATGGCACTTGTATATGATCCGCTGAGAGAGAAGTTTGAACGAAAGAAAGCTGCGTTTCTAGAGCCTGGCGATTTTGTCCCCACACTTAAATCTCTTCCTTTACCAGAAATCGAACCGTCGCCCTATGTAAATGTTCTTAAGGAGCTATCCGAAAAGTTGCCCGATACGCCAAAATTCGAACAGTTTAAGCACCAGGTCCGCCTTCGAAATGCAGGCGATTGGATAAGGCAGAAGCTTCGAGAGTACATCCATGAAGTGCAAAAGGACGAAAAGCTTACCGAACGAAAAATTTCACTAATGATCGGCAAATACTTCTCACCAAAACTTCCCGCAAAACCATATCGTAAACCCTTTGGCTCTGACTGGTATAGCTCCATACCGCTGAGCCATCTTGAGGTTCTTCAGAAAGAGGATGTTTTCAGCTGGGATGAAATCCCCAAGACTGCCCGGCTGGGTATGGCTCGTGATGATAAGACAGTCTCTCCCTATATTCCATTTACCACAGATCTTCTCAGATTACTTGGATACTATATCTCTGAAGGTTACTCCCGAGATCGTTATGGTTACTATCAGACGAACTTTAGCCTTTTCAACCCTGTACTCCGAGCTCATGTTGAACGTCTCATTATGGCACTTCTCGGAAGTAAGCCATACTATAGTGAGGACAACCAACAACTCGTTCACTCGGGACGCATCCATACCTATCTCATCACTTATGCCTGGAATGCAGGATCAAATGCATATAATAAACGAATCCCCAACTTTGTATATTCTCTCCCCAAAGAGTATCGAATCGCTATTCTATCATCGTTAATTGATGGTGATGGTTCCATTCCAAAAACTGATCAATGTATCTTATTCTATTCGGTATCAAAGAAACTGCTAAATGATATTGGTCTTCTCTTGCTCTCCCTTAATGTTCATCATAGACCAAGAAAGGAATCGGCTCCTGCCCGCTATGGACATAAGATTCTTGCTAGATATCAAGAACTCGGTAAGGAGCCAAAAGAAAATATTGTGCACCGAATATCCGTTCGTGGCCCTGACTTATCCATTCTTAAAGAGCTAATTCTGAAGCTTGAAATGAAGAAGAAGAACGCTCAACGAATATTATCAAAGGGAATTCCTAAAGAATATATTGCACGGCATAGGAAAAGAGTGTTCAGACTCCCGTTAAGAGGAAACGTTCTTCTGGATACGATTGTATATGTCAAAAAATCAAAAGAAAGCTCTGCCTCTTACTGCTTAGAGATTGGGGACAATACTAATAGGAAATTCTATAAGAATTTTAAAACGGTTAATTGTATAACTGGAAACTGCGACGGTGATGAAGATACCTTAATCTTAGTCTTAGACGCCCTTTTGAACTTCTCCCGCTCCTACCTACCTGCAAAAAGAGGAGGAATGATGGATGCCCCCCTCGTCATCTCCACCACTATCAATCCACTTGAGATCGATGATGAGGCCCACAACATGGATACCGCCTCCTCCTATCCCTTAGAATTCTACGAAAAGACAATGAAAATAAGTAACCCCAAAGACGCCGAGCCCCTGCTAGATCTGGTATCACACAGGCTAAACACCCCCCAGGCGTACGAAGGCTTCAAATTCTCCCACAATACCACAAACATCAACAGCGGACCAAGAGCAAGCGCGTACAAACGATTCAAAACAATGGCAGAAAAAGTGCGTGCCCAGCTTAAAATAGCCGAAAAAATCCGTGCAGTTGACCTGAAGGACGTAGCAGAACGCATCATCAAATCACATTTCATACCAGACATCGTCGGAAACCTGGTAAAATTCACAAAGCAGCAGTTCCGCTGCATGTCCTGCAACGCAAAATTCAGGAGGATTCCTCTGGTTGGCCACTGTCCCAGATGCGAAGGAAAGATAGTCCCCACAGTCTATCAGGGTGGAATCAAGAAATACCTCTCAATTGCCAAAGAGATAATTCAAAAGTACGATCTACCGAAATATCTAAGCCATCGTCTGGAAATAATTGAAATGAGCATAAACTCACTGTTTGAGGATGAAAAGTCAACACAGTCCACACTGAGTTTATATCTGTGACTCATTCAGACTTTTCCGTATCATCTCTTATTTAATAAATACTAATTTATGGTTGACTGTTACTAATTTGCAGTTGACTAGAAACATAGGTTTTGCTTAAATGGATCTTCTTAGCCCAAAGCAAGTTAGTTATGATAAGAGCTGCAACGATTTTTTTTATGCTTGATAGCTCGTTGTCAATAGCAGTAACCTCATTTCGGCTCCTTGTTTTCCTTTTGCCGGTGTTTCAGCGGGAAGAATCGGTTTGTTTGCCTCATATAATCACGGTATTCATCCCCAAATAAACCAAGTAGCATCTGTTCTTCTTGTTTGGCTATTGATGGGAATGGAATGATGACGAAGATAGAGAAGACTATAACGAACAGATTTGCGCTTATTAGTGCTAAGGATATTGTGAATATGATGAATACGGTATACATGGGGTGTCGAATTCGTGAATAAGGTCCGCTGGTAATTAGTGTGTGTTTCTCTTTAAGCTCCAAAACCGCAGCATAGTATTTTCCAAGGGTCCGATGGGTCCAGATAAGAATCGGGAGTGAGCTGATTAAAGTCAAAACTCCAATCGCCCGTATCACAGGTGGCAATGGAAGCTGCGACCATAGAAACCATGCTGGTGCAAGAAGGTAGAGGATAACCGAAATCAGCATGCCTATAATGCCGAAAGATAGGACGATTCCTGCCCACCCACCAATCTTCTTGATCCCCTCTCTCTGTTTGGCTCCTTTTTGTGCGGGTGCAGAGCTTCTGGTTCTATAAAAGATCCTAATGCTGGCAAATATTCCAAAAAGCAGGATCAAGAGAATACGAAAGAGTAAATCTTCACTCATTGGTACCCACCCTGAGCTAATTAGTCAATTTGATTTTGACTATAACATATTATAAAGATATGATAAACAGTCAACTATACATTCATAAATATTATTCAACACATTCGTTGGATATCTCTGAATAACGAGGCTTGAAGCCAAACCTACTTATTCCTTGAACCTTAAACTTTGAAAGAAGTTTAAACGAATCTTCTGGAGAAGACGACGAGTTCAGATCTCCAGAATCAATTTTTATCTAAGTCTATATCTATAACTCGCTTTTGAAAGATTTGAGTTTTCGAAGGCATGCTTTAGTCCTTATTCAGCTAAGATCACCAAACTCTTGATCGGTCTTTCTTTCTCGTTTATTATTCTCATTATTTCTCTCAGATGTTTCAAAATCTCTTCGTTTCTAATGTCTCTTATTGTACCATTCGGTTCCACCAGATTTATGTGTAGCTCTGGATTTATTTCATAACGGGTTTCTCCCTTATAGTTGAAGCTGCTAATAAGACTCAGTTTAGTCATTTCTTTTAGATTATTGAGTATTGTGGAGCGGCTTATGTTCGGATGTTTGCTCTTAATGGCATTACAAAGCTCATTAAATGATGGGTGATTTTTTCCCCGCTCTTTGAGAATTCTTATTAACTCTAGCCTTTGTGGAGTGAGCTTCAGGCCATGCCTTTTCAACTTCTCTTTCATATGATTCCATTTGGCGAAGTAGGATATAAGGTATTTGCAATGATATTTAAATAGAAGTAAGTTCTATTTAGTATTCAGTCTACAGTTAACATATGAGATTTTTATGAAACCTGGTAACATTAGTAGATTGATCAATATCTACTAGATCGAATATGACGGAGGGACATAAAACGAGCA
>JBHLKK010000075.1:0-6759 GCA_048886745.1 Candidatus Hodarchaeota archaeon
CTATTGGTCTCCACAAAAGTTGCACCCATAACAAATGCTATGAGGAGTGCAGTTATAAGCAGAGCAGGTATGGTAATTAGTGTCCTGACTCCTATTCCTCTCAGAAAGCCTTTGCCCAATTCACGGCAGCGCTGACGCCCGGCTTTTCCATAAAGTCCCTCAAAGACAAGTACATTAGAGGCCATAGACCAGTACATGTGATGCTTTATGCCTTGAATTATCCCATAGATGGGAATAAAAGCCCACAAAAGTGCAGCGCCCTCAAAATAAAGCTTCATGCCGAGAAGCGATGGAATATGCCTCCAAACTTCCTTCATAGCTTCCATAGGAAAGAACTCTCCTCTTTCGAGGTCCTGTTTGATGAGCAAGCTATGCAATACGTCTGTAAAAACGGGAATGAACAATAGTGGAAGGATTGGTAGGAGATTATTCCAATTAGTGAGGTGAAAAACTATAGCCCGCTTCCAAATAGCAACGCTTATAAAGCGCATAGCAATCGGGTGATTTTTCTCCAACTACAGTCCATGTACTCTCTTGGTAACACCTTCAGGCCACAAGGCTCCAATATAACACACCCAAAGGCTTTTAGATCGAAACAACTTGTTTCAGAACCAACATTCCCTCCAAATCCATGAATTTGTCAAATATTGAGACCTGACACCTTTGCCTTCTTTTTAAAGCTGCTCAGATGCTTCCATCATAAGTTGCCTTAATTCCTCTTGGTCAAGTGACTGAGATTTCGATCTTCTAGGGAAAAGACGGTTGTATGTCTGCAAAAGAATCTCTACACGCTGGGTCATCTGATTAAGCATAGGGTGACCGCGAGTTGGCTGGAATTTGAACCTTTTGAGCTTTTTGGCTTTGGAGGGGTCTCCTCTCACTTCCAAGAGTAACAACTCAGCTTTCGTAATGGATCGCTCGGTTCTTTCTCTAATGTTTTCGAAGCTTTTCCGATTCATCTCAATGATTTCAAATTGATCAGAGTACATCAACTCTACACCACGGAAATAAAGATAAATTCCAAAAAGATGATCCTTTTGCTTCTGGATTTTTTCCTCAAACTGTCTCAATTCCTCTTCCGGGTCATTTTTTCTCCCAAGGAATGAATTAAATAAACCCATGATTATTTCCCCTTTTTGGGTTGCCGAACCCTAGATCTTTTTAAACAAATAGAAAAGGACGCCCCTTACTCCAGGCATGGTGCACCACGTCTCGTGCATGAAGGGATTGTGTTAGGGTCGGTTATTCAATGTCAGATCCTTTCCCCCGTGCCCATCAGAAAATTAAAATTTCATGGGCGTCTCTCATCTGCTTCTCTATTGGTCTGAAATGAATTTTTCAAATGTTGAGCCCTGACACCTTTATTTCTAATTGTATGGATCCCCCTCCCCCTCTTTAATAGCAGCTACCCCAAATTGATAATGAAAGAACTCCCTGGTGAGTTCTTTGCTCCGCTTTGAAAAAAGACCTCAACCCCTCCGCCGGCCTGGCCAAAATTCGGGGTGGCGGTCCCCATACATGTGGGCCTGTCATAGGTGACTATCGCAAACACGCATCTCGCAGAGGACGGGTTTGGTAATGCATAACGTCCGATGGCGGCAAACCCACTTGGGACTTGGAATGTATCGTTGTATGTTGTGGCGTAACTTCCGCGAAGATAATCGCCGTTCGATGGATCGACGCGATGATCTCGCGCAAATGGACCGTACCTGAAATATGCGTACGGTCGCCTCGCTCTGACTGTCCATGGAAGAAAAGGCGATATATTTGCAGAGTATTTGAACGAAAATCTCTGAAGATCTGCGTCTAGATGGGCCTCCAAGTCGGAAAAAGCGACCTGTGAGTTTGGCGAAATCTCCAGTGTTTTAAGTTGTACATATTTTTCTTCTTTAGGATCCCCCCATAACAAATTGCGGTATTCGAGCAGAGTTTCCTTCTTGAACACGTCCTCCAAATCAAGGGCGAGAAATGCATTCAATATCCAGAAGAACCTCTCTCCGCTTCTGATAACTTGGTAACCCATTCCTGATTCGGGTAGAGATAGAGCAATCTTTGTGGATTTTTCGGTGAGCCTGTATATACCCATTTCTTCCTCCTTACGGTCGAGGTCACCGGCTTGGTAGAAGAGTTTAGCCTCACCCACGGAGTCCCTGTATCGGAGGAAGGGACCCCCATGATAATTGGAAATTGTTTCTATCCTGTCAAGAATGTATCCATAAATGTAAATATGTCACGCACGTTATATACCATCCTCCAAGTGAGTAATCCCTCTTATGGTTCAGTAGCCAAAAAATCCTGATAAACCTTTGAATGACTGATCGTCTTGTTATCAATTCTCTTTATAACTGTCTCACAAGCATTTTCAAAGTCTTTGAAAAGCCTTTGAGAAACAAGTATTAGTCTTTTCTTTTTTCGTATTTCTTTTATTTCAAGATGATCTCCAAAATCGTTAATTTCAGCTTCTTGGATTAATTCAATGTCAGATTTTGGAAGAATTATATGAAGTAGTCCGCATCTAAGGTTTTCGTATAGATCATAAGGTTTACCTTTACCACTCAAGAAACTGTGATACCCAGATGGAAACAAATCCGTAATTGCTTTCTCAAATCTTTCTCTACTTTTGCCTTCAACAAAAAAGTCATTATTATCTATGCAAGCACCCAAAAACTCAATTCCTTGTGCAATTAGTCCAAAAGATAAATAGTGGTGACCTTCTTTTTGTTGAATGTCTTTTAATTCAGTGACGAGTACATTCTGAATAAACTCTTTTACATCCATAGTTTTTTATTGCATCAAACCTTAGTTCATATAGTCTCTTTACAATACCTTTAGGACATAAAACTGCGGTAAAACACAGTTATACGTGCTCAGATGTAAATGAGTTGTTTCAGAACCAACGGCCCCTCAAAATGTAGTCAAATAGAAAAGTACGTCCCTTTTTTCCCTATTAAATGCTGAAATAAATTTGTCAAATGTTGAGACCTGACACTATCACTATTTTCAGCCCGGACTCCCCTGCTTATCTTTAAATGTCAAGTGTCAAGAAAATACAACCTTCCCCTTTTTCTTTTCTCCTTGTTTAATTTTCTGAAGCTTTGATGTAGTCGTAAAGTCGTTCCAAGTTGATATATCCTCTTTAGTCAATCAATATTTTTTCAATATCCTCAGAAGATAATTTTCCCTCATGGAACAAAACTAACATCTCTGCCATGACATAAATAGGAATCAACTTGTAATTTCGCCCGGTAGCGATTTGAGATTCTGAGTCTTTGATCGCCAGTGTTTCCAAGTCGGGTCTGGCCAAAACTATGTAGCCTGAGGGTTTGTATTTTGACGATTGCCCAATTACTGAGGTAGCCTTCTTCATAGAAACCATCTTTTTTTCTCTTGCCGTCGTCTGGATAGCAAAAACGTTCCCCTTGCCATCATGAAGGAGATGATCGGGTTCACCCTCATTCTGCTTTGTGACTTGACGGCATGTCAATTCAATGAAGGGTGGCTTAAGCAAGTCGCCAATTGCTATCTCTAGCTGTTTTCCATCCTTTTCGTATAGCTTAGTTAATATAGACACGTCTACGCCAATTGAACTTAAGCGTGTTTGCTGGTACCTTTTCCTCTTCTCCGTTGAATCTTCAATACTTGATTCAACAACCCTGATTAGTGTTAAAGCTTTCCTGCGTGATAAAGGAATGTCTTCCGGTTTGTTGGCAAGGACATCATCTATAGTCCGGATACCTTCTTGCACGAGATGATTGCGTTCGTCCCTAGATAATCCAGTCCCTCTTATGCGACAAAGTCCCAAGGCTTCCTTTGTAGACCCGTAGGACAATCTCTCCGCGAGTTCTCTGAATTGAATGTATCGGTCGCTCTTGGGCTCAGAAATCTTTGCAAGTTCTCCAAGAAAGGAGATTAACCAAGTGCATACTTCTGCAGTATTCCTAATTGCACCAGCGGTTATACCAGGGAAATTGGCCTCAATTCGACGTATTGGTGTTTCAGTAATCCAAGCGTTGCATGCAAGACAACGCCTTAATATGACGCATTCATCGTAATCTATCGCTGCTGGATAGGAGGCAAGATCATCGAGGAGTGGCCCAACTGCCTCATTTCTCTTTAGTTCAGCAAGCGCCTGCTGATATCTCCCACATTTAAATTCATGCGTTTGCATTTTCCCTATGTGATAAGCCCTCATCAAGTCGGATTCTACATCAGTCTCGAGAGCCCAGTATATAATGCTTATATCGACATCATTCTTGTAGGTAGCCAAATAATATCTGGCGCTGCTGAGGTGATCTAAGCTATATCCCCCTGCTGCACAAAGTCGACCTGATACAGTTACACTCAAATCTCCAGATTCATCAGCTTCAATCGCTTTATGTTCTAAGCATCGTTCGATAGCAGTAGAAATTATATGATTAATGGCCTCTTTACTCTTATCCGTTGTCCACTTATTTTGACCATTATAAGTCGCAAAGACAAAACGACGTATCTCGTCAGCTGTGGTAGCCAGACCGGCAGCGATGATTTCTAGCACTTGCGAATCGATTGCCTGTTCCCCAAACCTTGAAGCAAAGCCTTCCAGGGTTCCGCGGATGTACGTGGAATCATAAGCATCCGCTTTTGCCTCAGACGGTGCGATTAGGTAGGAGCATCCATAAGGATCACCAGCAGAATAACGCCCAGCTCTTCCGACCATGTTTTTATATTCACCCACGGCGATGGGGACAAATCGTTCACCAGTCCATTTTTGGGGTTCATACACGATAACGTTACGAGCTGGTACGTTCACACCCATAGCCAAGGTCGAAGTACAAGCAATTGCCTTAATCTCTCTTTTACGAAACCCCTCTTCGATAAGCATTCTCTCATCTAAAGCTAGATCAGAGTTGTGATAGGCTACACTATGTTGCAAAAGATTTTGTATTTCCTCTCTCGTAGCAGAATCAGTTAAATCATTCCCCCGGCGAATTGTATCGATAGCTGGAGATGTCCTCGATAACGTCTCAGCAAGCATATGAGCAGTATCGCGAGTTGATGGCCGTGTTGAACAGAAAATTAGGACCTGTTCGTCTCTGTCAATAAACGATTGAACCAAATTCAACAATCCTTGCGAAGCTTCGCTCCATGGATCCAATTTTTCAATACCTCGCTTTTTACTATTGAATTCTCTATATTTCACTTGGCCATCAGGTGTGTATACTCCCTCCCTAAGCTCAACAGGTCTATGCTTATCCATCAATACTTGAGCATTCAGCCATCTATCAAATCCACTCAATTTATCCAGAACAGCCGAAAGTGCGATTATTCTTACCCTTTTACCAAAAAGCAGAAGTTTCGTTACTAACAGCTCGATTATAGGACCTCTTTCTTTATCCATCATCATTTGCACTTCATCAGCGATGATTAAGCCACATCCAGAAAATAATCCAGGCTTTATAACAAGTAGACCGGCCAATTTCTCATAAACAATAACAGCTATTTCAAATTCACCATTGATAATATCCTCATCATACTCACGATGATCCCGATCTGAAATTACAATACGTAATCCATATCTTCCATACTTGTTAAGAAAGTTTGCATAAAGTTCTTCTGCGATTGCACGGAAAGGAACCAAGAATAGCGTTCTTTTCATTTCCAGTGCTTCTTTAACTGCTGCAAGTTCGCCAATGAAAGTCTTTCCAGACGAGGTCGGTGCGATCACAATAAGATTTTCTGAAGTACTGTCAAGTACATTGTAGTCTTGTACAGCCTTTGCTTGAATCGGAAGGAGTTCTTCGATCTTTTCTTGCTCCCAAATTCTAATCAATCTCTGAGGATAGCCGTAAGATACAAGGTCGGCCATTTTCATATTCCCACCTCATGGAACTGGGAGTTGGTCTTGAATTATTAGTTTCTGGTCATCCAGATCGTTTTTTAATTCTTTGGATTTCTCCGGGTTAGAGTGATTTTCCATGCATCTTTGCCAATATCATCTGTGTTTCTGGCACAGTGGCCTTGGAGTCCTCGCGTGTTACCAGTTTTTACCGATTTGCTATCCTGGCTAAGCAGAATCTATATAAAAAAAGCACCGAGTGGAGTGAAGAAATCCATCGGTGCTTCAAACGCCGTATTTTTCGGCTAAAAATGGTTACGGTTTTCAAACCCCTTTCCCAAAGATGGGTTCTATATTCCCGTTCTCACCTCCAGTTCCGATCTTCCCTTAAGCTAACTGCCCGGAAAATCGATTCTACCAGAACCATAAAAATGTAAATTATTTTTATTTTTACACGGAACTCGGGAAATTGCAAGCGGAATCTTACCTTTGAACCCTACAGTAAGTTGAATTGGTTTGGTTTGATTGGTTGGATTGGCTTAAAAAGGAACTGGAAACTGGAGTCAAACTCCTCCGTTTGACCTGATTATTCGTAGCCGGATCGTCGCCGATCATCCCTCCTGTGTCTTGAGGTCGAGTATGATCCGTGCGGCGATCTTGGCGGCCTTTCCGCAGACCCCGGGGCAGCCCTGGGGTTCATGCCCTCCCGCTTCATGAAATGCCTGTCTTTCTTCCTCGTCGTAAAGTCTGTAGACCTTGCCGTAGAGAATTTTGTGTATTTCCGCACAGATGGTGTGGCCGATCTCCTCCTTAAACTTCAGGTACATATCGCCCGAGATTGCCATAGCTTTGCCGTACTGTGCCTTATCCTCGATGGATTCCCTGCCGACTACCTGGCAAATTCCCATAATGGCGCCTATGAGGGCACCGCACGTCTCCCCCCT
>JBHLKK010000076.1:0-6621 GCA_048886745.1 Candidatus Hodarchaeota archaeon
TGTGAGGCTATTGATGCAAGTTTTTCCGGTGTAACAGCTACTCCGCTCTCTGGATTTTGGGATATATCGTAGTTTTGACATTACGCATGGACACAGCGCATGTGTACATTGTGCGCGCACTTGAAATTGCATCCAGAGAAGAAAATTGTTCCTGAAGGAACCAGTGGCGCTTCCTCACCTGTGTGAAGAAATGCTGACGATACGCGGGCCATCCCATCTATCTGACAAATCCCTTTCTCCCCTTTTGGTCTGTCTATATTGCATCTGTGCTCGCAGAAATGGCAATCTTGAAGTATTCGATTAGCGATCTCAGTTTTCAGATCCAAATAGGACGTTTCGGGAATAGTCATATTTGGTAGTGAAAGATCTCCATGGTCGACTTCTTTCAGAATATCCTTGAAACGCCTGTTTAGGTTTTCATGCTCTTCCCACAGTTTGCTCGTTTCTTCTTCTAGACCTATTTTTGCTTCAATTTTCTTGCAAATCAGGTACTTGGCAGGCACCTTGTCTCCAATTATGTCATAATATCTCCTAAGACGCTCTTGAACAACTTCATTTTTCCATACACGCGTGGCATCTGGACGAAATATTCGCCACATCGGAACTCCTCCTATTGAATATCTTAGCTTAATTTCACTTTGGGAAATAAAAAACGTATGCTTTACCTCTCCCCGCAAGAAGACTCCATCCGAAAGGGTGGGGTGGTTCACTAGAACAAAAGCTTTAATGCCCATAGGGGGATTAAATACAAGCGCAGCAAAGATGGGTTGCAGGGAATTACATTGAACCAACCAATCGAACGATCCATGGAGGATACTCGAGCGTATTTTGCCCCTAATGGTGTAGCTCTAGGTCATGCTGGTAGATGTGTTCCGATTGCTAAACAGATTCAAAAATACGGTGGACAAATTCTATTCTCTACATATGGAGATGCTGTGGATTTTGTCAAAGCAGCTATGTTTCCTGTCGTGGAAGGTCCTGCTATCAAATTCGAGGAGATGAGTGACGGCACAGTTGCCATGTTAGAGACTGCCATTAAGTGGCCTAAACATGTTTACACCTTTATTAGACAACTGGGAAACGAGATTAAATTGATTCGTAGCTTCAAAGCTGATGCTGTGATATCCGATTCCCGCTTATCTCCAGTCTTTGCAGCCTGGGGATTAGATGTCCCTTGTATTCTACTTCTTCACCAACTTAAAATGCTGATTCCACACCGGAAGAAATTAACCCCCTTTAAGAGTAAGTTGAAGGCTTTCGGCGAGAAGATTATTCTTTATAATACCAGCCTATTCTGGCAAAGAAGCGATATCATACTTGTTCCCGATTTTCCACCGCCGTTCACTATTGCAAAGGCAAATCTGGAAATCCCTCAGAAGCTAATGAAAAACGTGAAACTTATTGGTCAAGTTATCGCTAAACGTCCTGAGAATTATCCAAGTCAAGAAGAGCTAAAGGAACAACTGGGTTTTGATGATCGACCGCTAATATATGCGGCGATCGCAGGTACTCGTCTTGAGAAAAAGCAATTGACTGAGATCCTCTTAAACATTTTTTCTCGTTTTCCGGATGATTATCAAATAGCTGTGACTCGGGGTATTCCGGGAAAGATCGACATTCCTGTGATAAGTAAAAAGAATTTGAGGGTGTACGACTGGGTCAGCGATCGTTACAAGCTTCTTAAGGCTGCAGACTTGGTTGCTTCCCGTGCGGGACACAATACTATCGCAGAATGCATGTACTATGGGAAACCCATGGTTTTAATTCCTACCCCCGCTCATACGGAACATCAAAGCAATGCGAAATCAGCCAAGAGACTGAACTTTGTAGAGGTTATACAACAACGAGATCTTACTTTTGAGAACCTTATGAACGGCATAAAGAGTTTGATGGATAATGCATCTGTAAGGAAACACATCTCAAGAATTCAGAAAAATGTTCTAAAATTGAATGCGGTTAATACTGTTTTGGAAACCATTGTTAAATTAACAGGATAAGAGCTTAAACTCAGGCTTTGGAAGTGTATTTTAAATCCAATGGATTGCTAAATCTATTATTGAATCAGAAAATTCTCGTATTTCTGGGGATGTTTGTGTCAAGAACCGAACCGATGTTCATCTGCGATTCCATGCTAGCAAGACTAGGACGATGGTTAAGACTCCTTGGTTATGATACCGTCCTTTCTAAGCATCTAAACGATGACGAACTAATGCAAATAATCTCAGATGAGGGTGGAGAAAGTAGGATTCTAATTACAAGAGATCTTGATCTTTATAGACGTGCGGTAAAGAAGGGATTGGAGGCATTTTTGCTCACTTCCAACTCCCACATTGAACAGATTGCTGAGATTACCCATCATTACAATCTAGAAGTTCTTGTAGATCCTGCTCTATCCAGATGTCCTCGGTGCAATGGCCAGCTTGAAAATACAAAAGATACCGACAAGTTGGCGAATTTAGTCTCCACTAATACACTGAGGGCTTACGAGGATTTTTGGTTATGCAGACAGTGCAAACAAGTATTCTGGCAAGGAAGAATGTGGCCAAATATCATGAATGTCGTAAAACGTATCAAAGACCTCAAAAATGAGCTAAAATCTACAGATTGATCTCGCTTTTAATTGGTTTAGTGAATCTAACCCTGGCTGAGGATATTTCGAAGACAACAAACAAAAGTGCGAAAAGTTGATGGCTGAGGGCTTATTTCAGAGATTCGAAATAATCTTCTGCACCTTTTGATGTTATTGTAAGAACGTCAATGCCTTCTCCAGAAGCAACATCTCTCTCGCTGGCAGATTTAATGGCTTTAATTGCAAGAGCCCTCCCCTCTTTTATTGTCATTTCTGGCTTGTAACTTGCCTCCAAGACTCCGATTGCTACGCGAGCTCCTGAGCCTACAGCGGCATATTGATCGGGAACAAGAGACCCCAGCAAATCTAAGGCATACAGTCTCGCTCCGTCTTCATCAACACCTGCCACAATCGTCTGCGTTATCAGTGGTATCATACGTCTTGAAAAGAGTATGTTTGACATCAGCTTGGCAACAGCTTTGACAGGTATACTTGTGTTCATCTCTAAAGCGTAAAGATTAGCCTGTGCTACCATGGTTCTTATCAAAATCTGGAAATCTGAAGTTAAGCCCGCACAGGCCGCTCCAACTCTATCAGTTATCCTAAAGACTTTTTTTCCAGCTTTGCTCATTACAAAGTAACCCAGAGAAACACGTTTCTCAGACGCTAGAATGACACCATCTTTACAGACAAGGCCAATGGTTGTAGCTCCAATAACCCATTGAGGTAACTCTTGTGCCAAAATATACACCTCTTATGCTCATTTCAATACCTACTTGTGAACTGCCCCTAGCTTTCACAAGGGGCTTCCTCCCTCGCTCTCTGGATCGATGATAGGTCTCCTTTCGGAGCGGTGAACACTGGGGAGGTTTGGGGCTGGTTCACTTCCCTTTTAATTTCAGTTACAGACTGAGGAACAACCCTGCTTTTAAGCATATAGCCTAAGAGCCTGTTCCCTATATTAATGGCTCCATTTAAATCTCGATTATACTCCAAGCCACAATCCTTGCATCTGAAGGATCTTTTTTTAATTTCAGTGTTTAAGCTTTTACACCTCCAACACAGTTGAGACGTATAAGCTTCGCTTAACGGTATTGTGGGAATTTCTTCCCACAGAGCCTTGTAGGTTAACATATGTTTAGTTCTATTAGATGACATGGTGTGTATTTTTCGGTTGTTTCTTCTACACCTTGTCTTTCCTTTAATTCTTGGCTTTCTGACTGCTTTAAGATCTCCGAAGACGATTATGGGCTCATATCCCGATTTTTTAAGTGTACCGGCTCTATTTACTGTTTCTGTTGTAGCTTTGTGGAGAATGTCATTTACCTTTTTCATTTCTCTGTTTTCTACGTGTCTTTTAATCCATCTAATTGCATGCCTTATCTTCTTTCGACCTAGACGCTTCTTTAGATTGTTGTAATGTGCCCTAATGTTTCTGATCTCCCGTCCTAGAAATCGAATGTTTCTTCGATTTTGCCCTTGATTCCATAGTTCTACAGAAGTTAGAGGGTTTGCCTCTCCAATATCACAGGCGATTAGGATGGTTTTATCGGTTAGTCTTAGGTTAGGAATTTTCACATCCTTCTGAACGGTTATGTGAATGTGGAAGTCTCCATTCCTCCTAAAGAGTTTTGATTCACAGATTTCCATATTACGTTCGATTGGGCAGTGGGGTTTAATAGCTACCCAAACACCCCCCCTCCTACCTTTGACAGGGATCCTTGCCCAATACTTGGCAATTCTTGTTTCCCGTTGTTCCACCTTCAAAAGGTCTTTCCTAATTGATAATGGGTACTCCTTATTTTGCTTAATTTTCATGTAAAACCTCTTGGCTTGTTGCTTGTTGGCTGAATAAAGCTCTACACCCGTGCCTTGTAGGAAGTGCTGGAGGTTTTCGTATTCCTCATTTAGAAGCTGTTGCTTGGTTTTAGTCAGATGGACAATTTTGGCATTGATTGTTTTTCTGGCTTTCAAGGTCACAGACCTCAAACTTGAGTATCCAGGAAAACATTTAAGTACAACGTAATTCACCGCCACGTACACTCATGGCGTCTTCTTGTGAAAATAGATACAATTTTGTAGAATGTAATAGAGAATACTAGCGATTAAGATGAGAATTCGCGACCTATTAAACAGGCTGAAGTGGCATCCCGAGGAGGATATACACGATTACGAAATAACATTCATTCATCGGGGTGCATTTCAGGACAGAAAAACGATACCTGCCAAAGAAATAGTTGATATCCTATCATCCTATTTCACTTACAAAGAACACAAAGAGATTGTTGTAATCCCTTTCCATCGAATACTTGAGATAAGAAACAGGAATACGGGCGAAATAACCTGGAAGAAGAGATGAGAATTGAATTCTTTACTATACTTGATCTTTCAGTTTTACTACCGCGACAAGAGGACAATATGGAACTAATAATCTGGAATAGAATAATCTGAGATGGACATCTTTTCATCGTGTTTTATCTTTCTTACAGCGATAACCTTCCCTATGCAGCTTCCAATATTTTCAAATTCCATGCTGGGACTAGGCAATGTGTGGATTTGCGTGTACATTGGGATTCTAACTCTCTTGTGTCGCAAACCCTTGCCTGTCCTATAATCAATCCGCCAGTTTAGATACAGCTGAAACAGCTCACGACCTTTGGTTCCAAAAAGTCCCTTTCTATCGATTTTTCCATAGCTCCAAGGAGCAGTTTCAATCCGTCTAGATACTGAAGTGAAAACTATCAAATCGATTGGAATCTCCCAATTGGCTTTCTTGGTTCCATCTGATTTGTATCTTATTACCCTCTCAGAGGTAATCAGAAAAACATCCTCATCTACCAATTCTCTGCGTGGTACGCGCATATATAGATCTGCGAAATAATAAATCCACTCATTAGAACGAAGCATATTTCTTACATGTGATGAAAAAGATTGACTGATTTCTTCCTGTTCCATGAGAAGCCTTCTTCTTTGTTCTACAGGAATCTCAAACTCTCCCAATTCATTCCTCATGAAGTATAGGCCACAAGAGTAACAGAATAGTCTTTCATTTTCGGTGATTAAAAAGCCACAATAGGGACATCTTTTGCTTTTTAGAAAAACGGAAGTCATCTCGACGCCAAAATTCTCCTCGAATTTTCTTTTAATCTCCTCCCTAAGAAGTTCTAAATCCTCTCCCACAAGTCTTTTTCCCAAGGCAATCTCTGACCTCTCGAAATACTCTCCTTCTAGTCTAGGTCTCTCTTCTTTCCACCATGCTTCAAATTCTTTTCTTGTCAGATTAAGCGTGATTTCCCCCGCTTTGATTTCACTTATCATCTCTTTTGGAATCATCAGTTTCCCTCTACGCCCCACATAAACATCCATAACGATTTCATTGGAGATAACCTCTCGAGCAACACCCAATTGCTTGTTATCGGTACTTTTGACCTCATCGTATTTCTCCACTTTCTCAAAGATCTTTTTCAAAAAATCCCCCTCCAACAAGACTAATAGCCCAATCTTATCCTCCTTACGTCTCTCGCTCTTTCTATGTATTCTTCAACAGCCCTAACGTTGACTTCAGGTGAAACGCGCTCATCCCCGTGTCGGCGGATTCTTACTTCTTTATGCCTTAACCCCCTATTTGTTTGGTAACCAATAAGAAAATAGGCATAGAGAAACAAGTAATCATCTCTGCGACGTCCGGCTAGAAATCTTTGAGCGTAGCTTTTCTCATAATCAAATATGCCAGACGCTAGAACTGTTTCTATCTTCTCAATGGGAATTACCCATCTTTCCTCTTCTTTTCCTACGGATTTATGCCTGACAAGTCTTTCAGAGGTAATGATTAGTACGTCCTCAAATGTTCCGGGGCTGGAGAATAACCAATAAGCAAAGTCTGCCAATAGACCGCGAGACTTTCCGCGGACCGGTTTCTTGAAAAAATCAGCGTAGTAATAGATCCATTCATCGAAATGCAGTGTCTCTCTAAATTCTCGAGGAATAGATAGTCTGATCTTCTCTTGTTCCATGCAGAGTTTTACTCGTTGCTCTTTGGGTATTTCATAATT
>JBHLKK010000077.1:0-6601 GCA_048886745.1 Candidatus Hodarchaeota archaeon
GATTATTACAAGTTTGATCAATGGTTCTTTTTGAAAATGTATGAAAAAGGACTTGCATATCGACAAGAGAGTTATGTTAACTGGTGTCCAAAATGCACAACTGTTCTGGCTAATGAACAAGCTCAAGGAGGAAAATGCTGGCGCTGTAATAGTATCGTGGATATCGTACTGCAAAAAACTTGGTTTTTAAAGGCCAGAGAGTACGCGGAGGAACTACTTGCAGGATTAGAAATTGTTGAGTGGCCAGAAAAGGTAAAAATCATACAGAGAAATTGGATAGGTCGCTCAGAAGGTACCATAATCAAATTCCCGATTGTGGGAGAGGATAAGACGATAGATATATTCACCACCCGTCCAGACACCCTCTATGGCGTAACATTTATGGTATTTGCCCCAGAGCATCCTTGGGTTCGAGAGTGGGTTCAAGGGACGGAATACGAGAAAGATTTTGAGAAACTCTATGAAGAAGTAACTCATCAGGATCGATTCGAGAGAACAGATCCTGAAACTGAAAAGAAGGGCCTATTCATTGGAAAATATGCTCTGAATCCTATGACAAAAGAAGAAGTCCCTATCTATTTGGGAAATTTTGTCATCTATGAGTACGGAGCTGGAGCCGTCATGGCCGTACCCGCCCACGACCAACGAGACTTCGAATTTGCCAAGGAATACGGCATCCCGATTAGAGTGGTAATCCAACCTCATGATTATGAATTGAATGTTGAGAAGATGATCAGAGCCTTTGAAAGCAAGGATGGAACATTGGTCAATTCTGAGGAGTTTAATGGTATTGAAGCATCTGCTGCAATTGATGCAATTACTCAAAAATTAGAAGAGACGAACAGCGGCAATGCTTCAATTAATTATAAGTTGAGAGATTGGGGAATATCACGACAGAGATATTGGGGATGCCCCATCCCGATTATTCATTGTAATAAATGTGGTATCGTTCCAGTACCTGAAAAAGACCTTCCGGTTGTGCTTCCAACAGATGTAGATTTTACAAAAGGAGGAAATCCTCTAGAAACAAGTACATCATTTCTTAATGCAACTTGTCCAGAATGCGGTACCAAAGCCCGAAGAGAAACGGACACCATGGATACTTTCGTGGATAGCTCATGGTATTTCTTCGCCTATTGCAGGAAAAAGCCATACGCCAAAGACATACCATTTAGGAAAGAAATTGTTGACTATTGGGGGAAAGATAAATGTCTTGTTGATCAATACATCGGAGGGATTGAACATTCGGTTCTTCATCTTATATATGCAAGGTTCTGGACAAAAGTTGCGAGAGATCTAGGATTGCATGATCTTGATGAACCATTTAAGCGTTTGTTAAACCAAGGAATGATAAACAAAGCACATCCCTACTGTGAGAAATGTGAGAGATTTCTGATGAAAGCAGAATTGAAGACCATGAAATGCAAACAATGTGATAATGAAAATCTCCCACTTAGATCTGTTAAGATGAGCAAAAGTTATGGAAATACGGTCTCTCCTGACGAGATTGTTGATAAATACGGAGCAGACGCAGCAAGATTCTTCATACTCTTTGGTGCGGCTCCAGATTCATCTTTGGAGTGGTCTGATGATGGCGTAAATTTCGCTAATAGGTTCATGCAAAGAATCTTTCAACTCTTTTCGGAACCAGCAGACAAAATAAGGCAGGAAAAGACTATCAGAGATACTCTCATGATTTATCATTTGAACAAAACGATCAAAAGCGTTACAGAAGCTCTTGAAAAGATTTCTATTAGAGAGGCAGTCAATCATACAATACAGTTCACTAATGACTTAGTCAGATACAGAAGTGAGGACGTGAATGAAGATGTTTATTATGAATGCTTAAGGAAGCTGGCATTAATGCTTCATCCAATAGTTCCACACATCACTGAGGAAATCTGGGAAAGAATGGGCATGAAGGGTTTTCTAAGTCTGGCAACCTGGCCATCATTTGATGAATCAGCACTCACAACTCAGAATGATTTCAAATGGAGACTTATGAACAACATTATGGATGACATCAATCATATCAAGAACGTTATGAGGAAGGAGAAACTAGAAAATATCTCTATAGTAGTTGCTGATGAATGGAAATTCAGATTCTACTCCAGACTCATGTATCTAATATCTATGACACGTAATCAAGGAGAAATTATGAAAGAAATCATGCAAGATGAAAAATCTAAGCAGCATAGTAAATTCATAAGTCAAACAGTAGCAAAAGTGCTAAAAGAAGCAGGAAAATATCCAAAAATCACACTATCGACAGACGAGGAGACGGGTTTTTTCAGGGAGATCAAACCAATCATGCAGAAGAAGTACGAGTGTTCCATTGAAATCATTGTAGAAAGAGACTCAAAGGACGAAAAAGCTTCTCAGGCACTCCCTGGAAGGCCTGCAATAATTGTCACGTAAGGAATTTCAAAAGCAAAATAGAATCAAAACTGAATTATATTTATAGCACAGCAATGAATCAAGTATGCGGTAGGAACATCAATTGAATTAGCGCTCTGTTATGCTTTTCGTCAAGATGCATCAATACAATTTGGAGGGATTCAATGAATTTGGTCGTAATAGGAGGTGGAGCTGCTGGAAGTCAAGCAGCACTAGAGGCTAAAAAGATAGACAGAAGTACAAAAGTAGTTGTAGTTGAAAAACAGAAAGTTCCTCAATACTCTTTATGTGGTTTGCCGTATGCACTGAGTGGGGAAATCCCTTCCTTCGACGATCTTGTTATTTTTCCTTTCTCTTTCTACCAAAACAGGGGAATAGACCTAAGACTAAGCACTGTAGCCTCAATGATAGATACGAAGACCAACACTGTCACTTTGGGTGGCGGGGAAGAGATTCCTTTTGATTCCCTTATTATCGCGACCGGAGCAAGCCCTAAGCCGTTGGAGATCAAGGGACTCGATAAAAAAGGAGTGTTTTACTTCAGAATGATTGAAGATGGTTGGAAGATTTCTGAATATGCCAAGAAGTGCAGAAAGGCTGTGGTTAAGGGTTTTGGTCTGGTTGCTTTGGAGGCAGCAGTAGCCCTTAAGAAGATCGGATTAGACGTTACAATAGTGGCTAGGAGACCGGCTCCGATGAGGAGGTTCATTGACAGAGATATTGGAAAGCTGATCATCGACCATCTTAGAGATCGAGGAATTAACATTATGCTGGAACAAATAGTGGAAGAAATAATTGGCGAAGATGAAGTGAGCGGAGTAATAACTAGGGGTTGGAAAGAAGGCGAAATTTCCGATAAAACTGAAATTCTCAAGACAGATATGGTAATAATTGGTGGTGGTGTAAAGCCAAACATCGAAATTGCTCAAAAGGCAGGCATAGAGTCTACAACTGCCGGAATCATAGTTGATAAGTATCTTGAAACAAATGTAAAAGGAATATATGCAGTTGGTGATTGTGCTTTAGTAACCGACTTTGTGACCGGAAAGAGAGTCCCTTCATTTCTGGGTACCAATGCTGTGAGGGCAGGCAAGACTGCCGGAATTAATGCACTAGGTGGAAGACAACCTTTCAAGCCTGTACTAAATGTGGCAATTATTGAGTTGTTTGATCTGATTATTGGATCCTTGGGAATAAATACCGCAAATGCTATCGACAACGGCATCGAATTTGTTGAAGCCAAGGTAAAAGGAAATTCTAGGGCAGAGTATTATCCCGGAGGAAAGGAGATGGTTATCAAACTGCTGAGTGATTTGAACGGAAGAATAATCGGCGGTCAAATAATCGGCCAAGAAGAGATCTTTTCAAGGATTACGGCTCTTGCCTTTGGAGTCCAACAAGGGATGAACATAGAAGATCTAGCATATTCGGAGAATTGTTATACTCCGCCATTATCTCCCGTAATCGATCCCCTACAGATTGCAGCCCAAGTAGCTCTCAAGAAACTTGAGAGGGCCAAAAAAAGAGATAAGCATTCGTGCGCGAAATAGGATAAACTCTTTTCACATAAAAAATTTAAAACACTTGAATCGATATAGTAGCTTATTACCTCATTCTAGGAGTCAGGGGGAAATGCTAGCGAAAAAGAGTGTTCTAAGGAATATGGTGAAATATCAAAAAGACTCAGTCGTCAGCATGACTCTGATAGACAAAATGGTGGGTACTGTAACATTATTCTCTTTTGATGCAGGACAGACTCTGAGTGAACATACGACACCTTACGATGCACTGGTTTACCTGGTTGAAGGAGAAGGCTCCTTTATAATTGGTGAAGAGGAGCATGTGCTGAAAGAGGGTGATATGATAATAATGCCCGCAGATGTACCACATGCTGTGAACGCCATAAAGAAATTCAAAATGATGCTTGTAATGATAAAATCAGGCTAATAGCTACATCTGAAAAGATTCAGTCTTTTTCAATCGGATCACAGCAAATACTGGGTCTAAGAGCAATGTAAATCACAATTCCAACTGCAATGATGATGATTTGAATAATAACGGTTAGCACATTGAAAACCAGTAGGATAGCAATGCACGATGCAGCCCCAAGTATTGCAAGGATAGGGACTCCTTTAACTGAAGGAGTCTTGAACGACCGACTCTTCTCATGCTTAGTCTTTCTTAGGACTATAAGACTTATATTGACAAGTGCAAAAGCCACGAAAACCCCGATTACCGTCGCATTCGCGACAACGGTTATATCGGTAACCCCGCCAGCAAATGCAAATACTGCTGCAAAACTCATTGTAAGAATGATGGCTACCCAAGGCGTTTTCCGTTTTGCCGATATTAAACCAACATTTTCGGGCAGAGCTTTGTCCCTGGCCATGCCATACATCATTCTCGAGGTTACAATAAGTATGATTAGCACCGTATTTGCGGTTGCAAACATGGCGATTATGGACATAATTAGTCCTCCTACTGGTCCCAAGACTGCAGACGCAACCGTGTTCAATGGAGCAGGATCTCCGGCTATATCGGTATAGGGCAGAATGCTCACCACGGAGATTGCTGTCAAAACATAGAGAATTGTTGTAATCAAAACAGCAAGCATGATGGCCTTGGGCAAATTCCTCTCAGGTTCTTTAACCTCTTCCGCAACATTGGCAATATCCTCAAAACCGATATACGCAAAGAAGACCAGAGCCACAGCCGGAAGAAAGCTTAGAAATGATATTCCTAAGGGAAGCTGGAAATAATCGACTGTTCCAAAACTGGGAATTCCAATTGCGATAATTAAAACTATTCCAGATGCCTCTATAAGTGTAAATAGGATATTTGTCCAAGTCGATTCTCTTATTCCGATGTAATTGACTAGACTCAGAATCATTATGAGTATAATTGCAATGGATGCTGATGTAATTCCATATGGAAGGTTGAATAGGTCGGCAAGATAGCCTGCAAAGACCAACGAGACCGTTGCGCTCGAGAATAGACCTGAGAAGATGACTATCCATCCAAGAGTAAAAGATAAGGTTCTGTTCTTGAATGCTTGCTCGACATATACGAATTCAGCTGCGCTTTCCGTATACATCGCTGAAAGCTCTGCATAAGAAAGTCCTGTAAATGATCCAATGAGTGCAGCCAAAACGAAAGCCAACCAAGATGCGTTACCGCCTATTCCTAGAACTGCTCCAATTATCGAATAAATACCAGCACCCAGAATGTTTCCGACACCATAAATCGTCAAACTTGTCAATCCAATATGTCGTTTCAGTCTGGGTCGCTCAGCATTTTCAGAATTGTTCAAGTTGACACCCCGAAACATGAATGAATGGTATTAATTACCGTTTCTAACCTGTTATTTGCCAGAGCTCGATTTCCTGACTTCACCGAGTACCTCCTCAGCGTGTCCTTTCACCCGAACGTTGTCCCAGATCTTTACGATCTTTCCTTCTGGATCTATTAGAAAGGTACTTCGTATTGTTCCGACATACTCTCGACCCATGAATTTCTTGAGCCTCCAGACTCCATACTTCTTTTGGACATCCGCCTCTGGATCAGATAGCAGTAAGATACCCAGTCCTTTGTCTGACGCAAAACTCTGATGAGACTTGACACTGTCTTTACTTATTCCCAAAATCTTAGCGTTATGTTTCTCGAATTGAGGCTTTAAAGCTGTAAAATCTAAAGCTTCAAGTGTACAAGCCTTTGATTTGTCCTTGGGGTAGAAGTAAAGTACGACCCAGTCTCCCTGAAAATCCTTCAGACAGATTTCATTTCCGTCTTGATTAGATAGGCAGAATTTCGGAGCGACTTGGCCAACTTTTAATGAATCACCTGTCATGATATCCCTCCTAGTTCTGTCGATAACTAGCTATTTTTATAAAAGCTATGGTTTGATAGCATTTACGATATCAGCAATCTGGATAGAGATTTGAAAACAATCATTAGTCATTCATGTATATTAATCATTTGAATAAAATTCAAAAAGATCCTAGGTCATTTTCAAAAGCATAGACCTGTTACTATCGTTCAGGTTCTTTTTCTAATACCCGATCTGGATACCGTTTAGTATCAAATCTCGGAGTTCGTGGGTTCAAATCCCGCGAGAGGGGTGTGTTACTGTCTTTCTAGCACTATAACATGCAATACAGGATCATCTTTGCCATACTGTTTAATTCTTTCAACAAGATCATTTTCT
>JBHLKK010000078.1:0-6535 GCA_048886745.1 Candidatus Hodarchaeota archaeon
CCACTCCCAGTTCTGTGGCAACTTCAAGTGTTCGGAAGGCCCTATCCAGGATATTATGGAACTTTCTGCGGGTCACGTATACTGCGTTTTCGGTGATCCCAAGCTTTTTGGCAATGTCTTTTATGGTTAAATCTTTGCTCATTAATAGCTGATAAATCGAGAACTGCCTTTTGGTAATGTAAGAATTCTTTATGAACTTATCCGCCTCAGCCATTCCCACTCCCCCTCATTAGAGAATTGCCTTTGCCCAAGTATGCACAAGTAAGTAAAGGCTTAATATCCATTATAAATATTGTTTTGAAGACCACGAAAAAACATAAAAATGTCTTGATGGTCTTTAGGACACTTTTTCGAGAATGGCTATATATTGTTGGTTTCCTGAGTCTATATAGTCCCTAACCTTCCATCCTGTTCCGGCGAGAATCTCTTTCGTCTCTTCTTTGGACACCATCACCCAATCAAAGTATTTGCCAAGGTGTCTCTCAAATCGTATTCTGGTCCTTAGTTGTCCATACATTCTTCCTCTTTTCTTGTTGAGCTTGAAATATTCAAGATATGCAGGTCTTGTTTCCTTGTATGGGTCAAGCGTTTCAGCTATGATTTGAGCACTCTCAGAAGTCATTTTATGAAACCTTTTGAGCAATCTTCGTGCCTTCTTGAAGTTACCAAGTAGATTGAAGCCATTCCCCATCATGAGTATTGTATCAAAAGAGTCTGGCTCAAAATCCACATCTTCAATTGGCATGACTTTGGCTTCTTTCAGTCCTCTTAATCTGGAGATCTTTATTGCGAGGGGAGAGCGATCAATCCCAAGGACTTCAAAACCCTTTTTCTGCAGATACAGCGAATGTCTCCCGACGCCACAAGCTATATCTAGAACTCTTCCTTTGACAAACTCCATGGCCTTCTTTGCGTGCTGGGTCCAATCTTCATATTCTGAAAAGTATATTTTTGGTTCAGAAGCAGAACCAGAGATATGGCCATCATCTCTTTCCCATATTTCAACGACCTCTCTACCTTTGAAACAGGCCCACATCAGCTCACCATAGGTATCCTCTTCAGGCTTCGCAGGTTTACTCTTTTTCATGAAATCTTATATAATACGACCAGTTTTAAAATCTAGACCTTGTACGAAGGCCTGTATAGTGGTCTGGGTCTGTTTCATTGTCGAGAAATCTTTATTCAGTCTTCATCCGACTATTAGAACATGAAAAGAGGAGATTTTGAACACATAATCTTTATTTGGTCAGACTACTCTATTTTTTACGGGAGAGAGCCATGGGGAGCAGAAAGCGAGTTATAGCTCTTGTTTTGGTTATATTATTTTTCTTTCCACTCATACCAACCTTTATCTCCGCTTCCCCTGATGGGGAATCTTGGCTTGTAGGTTGGACCCATCGAAAAAGCCACGTGATTAATCCTGCTTCTGGAGCTGGGGTAAACTACCAGGTGAAGATTAATGTGTACTATGGACCTGGCACAGATGGCGGAGAGAATGTTTATTGTAATGGTAGTTGCAGAGCAGATTTTGGAGATATAAGATTCACCGATAACGATGGAACGACTCTGTTGGACTATTGGATAGAGGACAAAATAGATGCTATAAATGCAACATTCTGGGTTGAGATAGCTGACGATTTAGGCACGGAACTTGCCACAGTTTACATCTATTATGGCAACAATACTACGACATCGACGAGTAACGGTTCAAATACATTCTTACTGTACGATGATTTTGAAGATGGAGATGTTTCTGATTGGAGTAATGCTTCTTCGAGCGGTTCAGCCAACATATCCGCTACCCTTGACTATTCTTATCAAAAGTTCCTTGGCTCCTATTCGATGAAACTATCGGGGACTGACGATGCAAGGCATTTTGCTTATCGAAATATAGGTGTTGAGGATTATGTGATTACAGCCTGGGTTTTTAATCCTGCAATAGGTCCCGATATATATGATAGCATGGGTCTGGCAGTGCGTTTCCTAAATGTCGACAATCATTATTGGTTTGGACAGAGAAGACCCGACCCGGTTCCCGATTTGAGTCTCAGAAGGCTTGTTGTTGGCGTTGAGACCACTTTGGACAGTTATGCTTGGTCTCAGTCAAATATGTATGGTGATTGGGAAAAGATGGAATTTAGAATATATGGTTCACAACTCAAAGGGTATGTTAATGATTCAGAATATCTTTCAGCCATGGATAGTGATCTAACATCCGGTGAAGTGGCACTATGGAGTTATCGAAATCAAGAGGAGGACGTCGCCTATTTTGACAACGTTTTTGTGAGAAAATACGTAGACCCTGAACCTTCCCACGGTGGTTGGGGAAGCGAAGAATCCACTTCACTTCCCGACTGGAGTCATCGCAAAAGTCACGTCATCAACCCTGCCCCTGGTGCAGGAACCAATTATCAAATACGAATCGTCGTTCATTATGGTGCAGGAACAGATAGCGGTGAAAGTGCTTATTGTGATTCTCAATGCAGAACGGATTTTGGGGACATAAGATTCACAGATGATGATGGAGTAACCGAGCTTGACTATTGGATGGAGGAGAAGGTAGACGGAGACTATGCTGTATTTTGGATTGAAGTGGCCGACGATTTAAGCACCAGTAGTGCCATGATTTATGTGTATTATGGAAACCCAACAAATTTCACAACAAGCAATGGTCCAAACACTTTCCTAGTGTTTGATGATTTTGAAGATGGAGATACTGCTGGATGGACTGCTGTTAATGGGTCTTTTACGGCCTCCACTGATTATAGCTATCATGGAAATTATTCAGGCAAATTAGATCCGACTGTGAGTGATACGATTGCATTCGCCTATCAGAGCCTAGTACCAAACGATTATTGCATGGTAGCTTGGATTTATTGTCATCAGAGAGGAGACCAATGGGATAGACATGGTTTAACGGGACGCTGGACCGGTCAAGATAATCATTATAGTGCGGAATTAATCAACCAACAGATAACAATTATAGAGGTATTAGGCGGTAGCGGTAGCGTTCTAGCTGGCGCTGCTTTTCCGGATAGTGACAAATATGGCGAATGGAATAAACATGAATTTAGGCTTGACGGGCCCCAGTTTAGATACTATATGAATGGTACAGAATGGATAACAACTACAGATAATACTCATGCTTTTGGCGAAATTGGTCTAAAGAACTATAGAAATGAACCTGAGGATATAGCTTATTTTGATGTTATTTATGTAAGAAAATACACCGAACCCGAACCACAACATGGCATTTGGGGATCCCCGCTTCCCCCCGATGGTCAACTGGATCTTACTTTCATAATTATCGGTGGGAGCATCGGATTTGTCACTGCAATTGGAGTTGCTGCATTCCTAAAGGCAAGGTCACCTCGGCCTGAGGTGGTAGTCCCAAAACCCAGGAGACCCATACCCGAACCGGCTTATGAAGAAGAGATTACGCCGGAAGAAATTACACCGGAAAGAGAAGAAGCTGAAGAACCCAGACGTTTACTGCCTTCTGATGTTTTATGCTCCTACTGTGGTCACGTAAATCCAACAGGTGCGAAGTACTGTATAAGGTGTGGACGACGCTTAGGGTGAAGCCATAAAACTCTTTACACCTTTCTAATAGTGGAAGAATATCTGTGGCTCTAGGCCTTCTTTTGCACATAAAGTACGAATATCTATTTCAATAGGTTTCCAGAACTCTTCTTTCCCTTCCTTCTTGAAATAGATATCCCGGTATTTCTGCACAAGAGACACATCAATCTCTTTAAGGGCAACATGTACACGCGACCAGAGGTTGGGTTGAACATTAAGATTCTCGAACATAAAGAAGTTGGTGTATTGCTTCAATTCCATTACCATGGGCCTAATAACCGTTAGATACGGCATAATCGGTGATATGAACACATAGGTCTCAATATCTGCTTCATGTATGTTTTTCAATGCATTGATTCTTCTCGTTATGGTTGGGGCGATTGGCTCCAGTACCTTTCTGATCTTGTCGTCAAGGGTACAAAATGAAAAACCAACCTTGCATTCTTCAAAGCTTTTTAGAATATCAATGTCCCTTACAACGAGATCGGACTTTGTTAGTATCTCTATTGCAGGCTGAGGACTGTAACCTGCGAGTTTTTTTAATAGGGATCTGGTAAGTTTGTAACGTCTTTCAGTGGGCTGATAAGGATCGGTAACCGAACTAAAGAGGATTTTTTTACCGCCATAGTTCTTGGTGTGTTCTTTGATTAGGTCGAGGGCATTTACCTTCACATCAACAAAACTACCCCAGCTGTCTTTAGCATGTCCAGTCCATCTTCTCAAGAAGTCCGCATAACAGTAAACACACCCATATTGACATCCTATGTACGGATTGACAACATAGGAAATGCCTGGCAGGTTGCTCTTAACTATAATGCTCTTTGCCCCAACCTCTTTCATTTTGAGTTTCATTTTTTGAGTCTCTCTGAAGGGTTATTAATTTTGAGTACAAATGTCCAAATAAAATTTGAGTTAGACTTTCCTTGGTTCTGACTAGCCCCGGGTTAGTTAGGTGTTGGACCCTATCTCCTAATATAAGATCCGAATTGAAATACCATAGTGTAGAATTTGTAAAGCTTTATGCAAAAAGATATTTATCCAGATTTACACTATAGTTATTATTGCAATTCTATTTGTAACATACTTGTATCATTGTGGAGAAGATTCTGGCGAGAGACAATCCAAAACGAGAAGAAATGAGCCGGTGTGAATTATGGAATTGCCCGAGCATATGGTATACAAATATCTGGACGAATTAAGGAATTTGAGATATAAGAGAAACGCTATTTTTGAAAGAGATATTGGAGCTGCTCATGAAAGCCTTAAGAATTATTTATCGATGGCAAATTTTCTTAAGCTGTATATTGAACGGTTTAAAAAGAGAAGAACGGCACTTCCTGGAGTAATCCGAGCTCTGAAGTTTTGCAATAGAAAGATACGTGAAATTCGAAAAACGTTACCCAATCTCAAAACTATGAAAGCCTACTCTAATATTCGACTGAAATCTATTGAAGAATCCATAGAGAAAAGGGTACGTGCCAGAAGAATAGAACCACACTTCTTTGTTACGATTTCAGAACTTGTGTGTACTTGCTGCAATCGTGAGAATCCGAGCGATGCAAGATTCTGCATAAGATGTGGTCGCGCCCTGTTGCAAGGCCTATGACTTCCATCTAATTTTTGAAACGCTGCAAGACATTTTATTAATCCGATAAGAATATGGAAGCACTTAGGTGGAGGAAGTTCAAATGAGGATATTAGCTATTAATGGCAGTCCCCATAAGAACGGAAATACGGTTAAGCTGATCAATGAGGTATTCCGAGGGGCCACTGAGAACAATCACAATTGTGAAGTGACTCATCTAATTGATCTTGGCATGGATTACTGTAACTGGTGTGGAGAGTGTTACGATAGCGGGATCTGTCCGATTGACGATGGATTCCCAGAGCATCTCAAACAGCTTTTCAACGCAGACCTACTAATCGTTGCAACACCCTCCTTCAATCGATCAGTTACTGGCTACATGAAGAATTGGTTAGACCGATTCTGCACCAGTCAACTGGTTTATGAAGTAGATGCACAAAAGCGCGTAACCATGAGGTCTCGAGTACCCAGTGGCAAAAAAGCCGTAGTCATTGTTCAAGGTTGTACCAATCAACTCCAGGAAACCATTGAACCGATCAATGTAGTAATGAAAGTTTTAGAGATTCCCGTAGTTGAAAGACTCATAGTCCCCCATGTGGGACTTACCGAAGAAGATACCGTTGACAAAAGAGAAGATGTAATGGCCAAAGCTTATGAAATCGGTCGGGAACTTGTTTGAGCTTCCTTTTTACCTCGACCTAAACTAGGATATTTGTCGCTATTGAGATACACTGAAATACGCAATACATATTTAATGCATAACTAATATATATCTGACATATAATTAGTCTGATTATAATCCAGAGTCCTTATCTGGATGGGGAGGTGGGGGGCAAGAATGAGTCACGAAGTGTTCATTAGTTATGCTTCAGAGGATAAATCAATAGCAGATGAGATACGTTGGCACCTCGAGGAGAATGAGATTGGATGCTGGATAGCACCGAGAGATATCAAACCAGGAATGGAATATGCTGAAGCAATTGTTGATGCAATTGACAAATCCAAAGCTATGGTATTGGTCTTTTCAGCCCATGCCAACAGGTCACCGCAGGTCAGGCGCGAAGTAGAACGAGCGGTCAGTAAAGATATTCATATCATTCCCTTTCGGATAGAGAATGTCTCTCCCACAAATAGCATGGAATATTATATTAGCTCTCCCCATTGGTTGAATGCATTTCCTCCTCCGCTTTCAGAGCACTTGGAGAAACTTCTTGACGCGGTCAGAAATCTACTTCAAAAGAAAAGGATTCCTGAGGAGGTTCCGAGAAGAGAAATTGAAATGGTAAAGAGACTTCCAAGTGTTCAGGAAAAAGAATTCCATAGAAGGCAACTGATCAAGGCTGCCAACTTATACAAGCTTGGAGAATT
>JBHLKK010000079.1:0-6351 GCA_048886745.1 Candidatus Hodarchaeota archaeon
AATGAAATTCTCAGAATTCTTATGCATAAGAATTGTTTGTGAGGTTTTCATTATTATCACCGATTGGATTAATGGAGTCAGTAGAAAGCCTTATTTGTGGGAAACAGAAGTAAGGCCAACGAGTTACGTAAAGAAGTATCAATGAGTGGCGGAATTCTCAACGAGTGAGGTCGTCATTAGTGAGGAGTCAAACTTCGCAAAACAGAATTATAATGTTGATAGATTTGGATTACTTCTATGCTCAGTGTGAAGAGATCAGGAATCCTTCTATCAAAGACAAGCCAGTAGTTGTAGGTGTTTACTCAGGTAGGACTGAAGACAGTGGAGCGGTAGGTACAGCGAATTATATAGCAAGAGAATATGGCGTTAAATCAGGCATTCCCATATATTCTGCTAAGGCCAAATTGAAGGATGTGGAAGCAGTGTTTCTGCCCGTGGATCACGCCTTCTATGGGGAGGTCTCGAGGAGAATAATGAAGATTATCAGCAGCTATGCAGATCATTTTGAACAGGTGGGAATAGATGAAGCCTACATGGATGTAAGTAGAAAAGCTAAGGGAGATTTTGAAAGAGCAAGAAGACTTGCAAAAAAGATAAAGAAGGCCGTAAAGGAGCAAGAGAAATTAACTTGTTCAATCGGAGTCGGACCGAACAAACTCATAGCCAAGATTGCCTCTGATGTAAGAAAACCCGATGGACTAACCGTTGTAAAGCCAGAAAGAGTCGAGAAGTTTCTGTCTCCATTGCCTGTAGGTCGCATTATTGGCATTGGATCCAAGACAGTTAGGAAAATGGAAGAACTCGGAATAAAAAATATAGGTGAGCTTTCGAAGTATGATACACAAAAGCTTGTTAAGCTCTTTGGGAGGAATTTGGGGACCTATTTCCACAATGCCTCACTAGGGATAGGGAGCGACCGCGTTCAAGAAAGAGGGGAAGTTAAGTCCCTAAGCAGGATCTCCACTCTCAAGGAGAATACACGCGATCTGAAGGAGATTCTCGATAAAGCAGGCCAGCTGAGTAAGGAGATCCACTCAGAACTTATTGAACTATCTCTATTCTTTAAGACCGTCGGGGTAATTGCTATCATGGAAGACCTAGGCACACTGAGCAGATCAAAGTCTTTTGAGAGTCCTACAAACGAGCTGGATACGATTGATAAAGCAGTTGAAGAGCTTTTTGAGAAGCTTATCAAGGAGTCTGAGCTTGAAATAAGAAGAGTAGGAGTTAAGGTTTCAAACTTCCACAAAGAGCAAAAGATGCAGAAATACATAACTGACTATTTTAGGAAAGCGTAGTAATTCGAGATTGTGACCTCGGATTGGTCTATTCTAATAAAATCCTGCTTTTGAGGAAAATTCAGCATTTTTTGCGATATCCTCATATTATTTCCACCCTCAGGTTAAAAAGTTTCAACCCCATAATATATATTTGCGAAAAACAAATAATATAACACAAACAAATAAAACATCGAAAAGGTGTAAATATGAGAAGAAGACGCGTTCTAACGACAGCTTCAATTGCACTGCTCGCTCTGCTTTCCATTGCCGTAACAACACCTGCTATGGCCATTCCCCTGCCAGACCCCACACCATATCTTGGCCACAACTTCAACCAGGAATCCTGGAGCAACGAGATTGATTGGATAGGAGATGTTATAAGCCCACTTCTCGTGGCCGGCGGAGTTGATCCGGTGGCACTAGGGTTGGACAATATAAGCATCTTTACTTACAACGCATACGTGAACAAGTACGATTATCAGATGTTCTACATCGGTCTCTTGAACTGGTCTTATGACACAGGTCTTGTGAACTATAACGGCACAATACCGATGCAAGCCATATTGTCGCATTTCTATTCACCAAGTGGTTTTGACGTATTCGTACTCAACAACTTCGTGTCTGTAGGAGTCTTCAACGATTCAATAGCCGGTATTGCTGGAATTCCTGATCCGACTGATGATCTCTATGTATCGTTGTCTCTGGGCTTTGGCGAGGACTATTTCGGCGTAGGCGGAACTCTTCCTACAATGTCCGTAACCACATATCCACTGACGTCTTCCTCAGGTGGGAATGTATGGCAATGGGGTATGAAATATGAGAATCTTGTGTCACTCTGGTGGGATGTTGAAATAGGCGGTGATCATGGATTTAGGGCAATTGCTGTTTATGAAGGACTTACCTTCAACTATACGCTTACGTTTGACACAGACAATAACACTGCAACGATTTCAACGAATTACGAAATTGGAAGGCCTACCGATCTTTACGTTCTTAACTGGGCAGGATTCACACCAACACATTGGGATATCTATAACGATACATCAACACCAACTGTTACTGAGCAGCTAGAGACTTGGAATATGAGCATAGGAATCGTAAGCTATCAGCTTGCGGTAACTGTCGGACAGGCATATACTGTAAGAAGTCATAATAATGGTACTGCGATTAGCCCAGATGCTTACAGTTTTGCTCACGATGACACCCTTGAAACACTGATTGGTACGGAGAAGGTTTATGAAACGGATTTTTCAAGCAAAGAAGATTATAAGCTTTATAACACAACTGGAGAGCTCTTTGGAACTTATCAGGCCAAAACCGTTCTCTACCCTGTGACTGATTACGAAAGCAATTACTTGCTTCAACTACAGATGCTTGTGGCAGCCCCCATGCCGTTTATAGCGCTTTACCTTAGTCCTCAAATCGCTCAAAATGTGACCAATTTTGGCGACATAGTAGATATGGGCATTGGAGGCTCAGATGCCTTCTACATAGTGTCATATCCACATTGGTATGGATTAAGGGTCGTCCACGATCCCACTTTCGTTGCATACACTGGCGAAGGACCAGGTGGATTCCTTGACAATCCGATATTTCTGGCTGCGGTCGTCGGAGGCATAGCGGTTGCGGTTGTTGCCGTTGTCGTTCTCGTAAGGAAAAGAGGCAAATAAAACCCCTCCCCCCTTTTTTGTCTCGAGTCAGTTCTATTTTTCCTTGTTTTCCAGTTCCTTTGAATGACGGTAGATTGAAGTACAAACAACTCCATCGACAAAACATCTACCTTTACAATCGCTAAGGCGGTAGGCGGACCGCTCCAGATCACATTTGGACTTAAGGTCCGGATTATAGAATTCGCATTCTCCTTCTTTTGATGTATAGGTTGCCAGAAGGGCACATAAACGGGAGTCCTTTGACATCGGATCTAGACGCAATGCTCCTTCAAAGGAGAACAATCTGAGCAGTTCTTCCCCCCTCACCATGCTATAATATAATAGCATGACAAATATCAAAGCCGATGCGATGCCTATAGCTGACGATATCACCATAGGGGCTAGCGGAAGATGAAAGCCTATTGAGATTGCGGAGCCCACTACCGCAGAGAAGAAGTAACCAATACCTAGCATTCTAATTCTTCTTCTTAGAACTCCTTCTTTCAATCTTTGGCCGAATAATAAGAATACAGTTCCGTAGGTTCCGAAAGGAAGGATATAATATATAAAGAGCCATATGCTCAATGCGAGCGGTCTGAGAACATGAACAAATTGGATCGAATTTACTGTCATGATCCTGGTTTCAAAACCTGTGATCAACTCAAGAACGCTTACTAAAATCCAGGTTACAGCACTCAATAATGTCAGCCGCTTGTATCTAGGAACGATCAAGTAGGTTAGGAGTAGCGTTTGGAACACTATCATTAGCATGCTCGTTATATCGAACAGTTTGAATATTATTGAACGCCCGAATTCATCACTGTATCCCACCAGACCCGTTATGAAATAGCTGGAGATAAAGGCCAATGCTGCGTTCAGTGCTACAAAAAACCAGAGTATTACTCGGGTGATTTTACTTGGGTTGCGTCGATAATGTCTGAAAAATAATACCGTTATAGCTAGCCAGGGTGCTATTAATAGTGCAAAAGCAAGAGCGAGAATGGCTACTATATACACCCTTGGTTATACCTCCGGTACATATTTTGTCTTTCCTAAAGAACGCCTCCCTCATCTTCCATTTATCTGCAGGGACCCTCTCCCCGCCTTGTCTACTACTCACTGGTTGGTAATTATGTTTCTTATTGATTTTAAGTTTAACGTCTAATATCTTGAGAAAAATGTGCTTTACAAGTGCTAAGGAAACCCAGAACTCTCTTATATTGCAGGAGCTTCTACGGGATTTTCAAATGAACATGGGACAACACAGACACATTTCCCGCAAGTATCTGCCAGTCCTATACTTGAATGCAGTTTGGAATTGGCTGCGCAGATCGAATGGCATTTATGTTTATCAAATGATTCATTTGTTAATGCTCCAAAGATACATTTTTCGACACATATCTTACATGATCCATCATAATTGTATAAGCAAAACTCTTTGTTTGATCTTTTTGTAGGCCTTGCTTTAGCGTTCGTTATAAAACTTCCAAGCCTTCCGCAACAGCCGCGTTCTGTGATGAACATTCTATGTAATCCAAAGCCACCCAATCCTGCGATAAATGCGGCGTGCTTATGGGACCAGTTGCTGATCAGCGTTTCTCTGTCGAAATTATGGGTTGCCGGAAGAATAGTGGATCTGAAATTCAAGTCTTTCAATCGTTTTGATAGGTGCTCGTTAAGATCTCCAATTAATCTGTTGGTTTCGATGTATGCTATCGCCCATTCTCTTGAAGAACTCTTCCCGCGAACATTGCTGAGAGCAATTCGTCTTTCAAAAGGAATAAAATAAGAAACAACCGTTTTTGCGTCTTTCAGCAATTCGTTTGGAGTGTTGTGAGAAGGGGCAATAACCGATTTCAGCTTTTTGAAAAGCGGATCTTTAGCATCTGCAAAAGCAACAAGTGGTTCATGCCAGCTGGTTTTGGTTTCGAGTTTGATCTTATATTCTCTGACAAACGCTTCTATGATTCGCCGAATCTTCTCATCCATGCATCTATGATTGCCTAAAGCTTCTTATATATCTGTTATCTTGAAAATTCGTGATTCTGGCTAACGTCCATTAAATCCCGTTGTTCTAGAATCGATCCCAATCCCTTGAAAGACCATTGCAAAACATGTCTAGAGCATATAGAAAGACTCTAAAGGTCTGATGTCCTTGGACTCTGTTAATCTTAGAGAAAGCATTCAAAAATGGACGATAGATATTTATACCTTTTAACGATACGTCTTGTTTAACGACTTTTAATAATAGGGAAAAATAGGGAGAATAAGCGAATGAATGCAAAGAGAGTTTTACTACCAATAATCTTAGCAACTCTACTCTTTGGAGTATTTCCCCTAGCAACGCCCTCTACAGCATATGTAACCTCACCGACCACAATACCACCAATAGTTACCGTAGGTAACCCAGTAACCGGTATTCTCAACCAATCAGACGATATAGATGCCGTAATAGTACAGATGGCCTCTCCCGGACTCTACGAAATCCAGGTGAAAGCAGAATCAATCAACACAACTCAGACAAGCACAGGCGATATTGATGTAAGAGCTGATGTATACCAGATAGTTGGCGTAACTGATCCTTACACCGATCAAGTAATAGAGGTCAGACAATGGGTTACATGGAGCATTAATGACCTAAACAATTTATATCCTGGGGGCTATGCCATATGGAGTTACTACGCAGCCGTAATACAGCCAGGATCTTATATGGTGCAGGTCGACGTTACCACAAGCCTTTCGGGCGGCCGAGCAGCCGAGTATACAGTAAGTCTATCGTCCATTTCTTCACTTGATGATACGAGCGCATCTGTTGATGCGAACACCTCAATCCCTTGGGATTCAACGGAGTCAGGTGCGAAAACGACATACTTCGACGTCTCGGTCGAGAGTGTATACAACTTCACATTTAGCCAAGAAGTTCCTGCATATCATACCGGCAGCGGGTTCAATGTGAGTATAACCTCGGCAACATTCGAAATAAACATCTTGAACTTTGATAATTCTGATGAGCAAGTGAGAGTTTACTACATGGGTGAACATATTGGCGATATTTATAGGACTGGTCGAAATTACTTCCCAGTACCCGTACACTTAATCCATCCTGGATCATCAGACAACGTTACAATCTACTATTACAACCTAACATCACCATCAAGCGACGTATCCATCAGCGGCTCTGCCTATTTACGTGTTTATAGAGACAATGGTTACGACCATACTGAAACTTGGGAAGTAGGAGGCTGGAGTGACGGTGCCACACTAGATTTCAGCACTGATTCCACGTGGCAAATCGAGGACATATATTGGTATGTCGCTGCTGCTAATACCTACATGAACTTGATTGATAGTAACGGTGTACTGCAATTAGATACCGCCGTTGTTCCGCCATTCAGACTCACAAACAATGAAACATGGGATAA
>JBHLKK010000080.1:0-6304 GCA_048886745.1 Candidatus Hodarchaeota archaeon
AATACTAAATCGATAGGGTGATAGAATTGGGGATAATGGATATTCTATTTGGCCACCCAACGGAAAAAGACAAAGAACTATTGAAATCTACGATAAAAGGAAAGATTGTTGGGCTTTTGTGTCTCCAAAGACCCTTGGTTGCATTCATGGGCGTGGTATTGAGCGGTGTGGGTGCGGTTTTTGCAGTAGGCGGCCTTCCCGCTTGGTTTGAGATTCTGGTCGGCGGAGTCGCGGCATATTCTCTAACCGTATCAATTCACATTCTCAATGATATCTTGGACTCTGAGAGAGACAAGAAGAAGTGGGCAATAAGGCCTCTTGCTTCTGGTTTGATCAAAAGGAGCCATGCAGTGGCGTATTTTATCGTAATGGTAACAACTGGACTCAGTATGGCATATGCTTTTTTCAATTGGCAGACTGCTACGGTTGGCGGCATAACACTTCTTCTGGGAGGAATTTATACTGCTTTTCTGAGAGACAGAGTTGGATATATGACTCTGCCTTGGATTCCGGCATTAATAGTCATTGGAGGCTGGGTCGCCTTTTCACCAAGCGATGTCCTATCAAATTACATACCGTGGCTCCTATACTTGCTATTTGTACTTTGGCAATCGTTTCACATAGTGTTGGAAGAACCATACGGCCTTGTTCCTACCAAAGCGCTTGGTGTTGTGTTAAAACCAGCAAAAGCAGTATGGATCAGTATTCTTCTTTCAATATTGAGCTTTGCTCAAGGGGTCATGATATACTTCCTGGTACCTCTGCATTGGATTTATCTCGTACTTATAACGGGCAATTCGCTCATGTTTTGGATCTCGATATTGCCTCTGGCAAATGAACCCTCATCTACGAAATACGCTATGAGAGGCTTTCAAGTCGCAACTATCTATAATATTGTGTTATGTCTAGCTCTAATGCTGGCAATACTCATATGATCACCATAGGCTGAATGCAATGAAAAAACTAATCTTATTTGGAGGGAAAGGGGGAACAGGCAAAACAACACTTACTGCGGCCACCAGCACACTTATCTCGGAAGAATACGAGACACTTGTAATATCCTTTGATGTCGCCCACAGCCTATCTGATGTTTTTGGAGTTCCTATAGGACCAAAAACAAGAAGACTGAAAAGAAACCTGTTTGCGATTGAGCCTGATACAGAAGAAGTGGCAGAAAAATCCTCAAAGGTGCTCCTGGGAAGCTTCAAAAATATGCTAACTTCAACAAAGGTCGATAAGATCTTTCCAGAAATTGGAGAAATGATCTCCTTTTTGGATCCTAGATTTCTTCCACTTTCGATCAAAAACAGCATGTTCTTTGAATACATTCTGGAAAATGAAGGACGGTATGATGTAATTCTTGCAGACTTTCCCCCGACGGCATCAATGTTTGCACTCCTAGAGATTCCAGAAATCCACCTTACCAAGGTCCTAGGAAAGGGAATCAAAACAAAGAAGAGACCTGTGCTATACTATCAGGTACTTAGCAGAATCCTTTCGCCATCACGAGTTTTGGGCAGTCCCTCCAGCTTATTCAGGGAGAGGTTCATCAAAGAAGCAAAAGCCCTAAGCCAAAGGGCTGAGAAAATACTTAAGCATTTGAGTGAAGCCTCCCTCAGACTGGTAACGCTGGCTGAGAAGGCCTCGGTAAATGAGACTTTAAGATCTGCTGAACTTTCTCAAGACTTTACGAATCTGGACGCAATATACATCAACCGTGTGATAACAGACAAAATAGCAGAATCTCAATTCTTGAAAAGGAAAAAACAGCTACAAGACAAATATATTGAAGAGCTCAGAAATAGATTCCAAGATAAAATGATTGTTCAAATCCCAGACCTAGGTTTTGAACCATGCAATCTCAAGAGTCTTGAAAAGTTGTCGCAAATGATCTACGATGATATTCCCATAAACGATATAATATTCTGATAATTGATCCTCCATTGCTAAAACTAGGCGGAATTGAACCGCGGCTGAGGGAATTTAATAAATAGTTTAAAAACATTATTCAGATCCTCTGCTTCTTTTAGGAAAGCGTCGAATATGAATAAAGTACCGAATCAGAACAACTCATAAACACTTTTATAAGTTCTGAACTGTAACAACAATTAGGGGGGGAAGCAAAGAAATGAGATCCAAATTCAGAACAACTATTGTTCTGGCTGCAATTCCTCTTATGATACTCTCTCTGCTTCATTTGCCTTTTTCCTCAGAAGCTCCTCAGCAATTTGTTGTCGGCACATACATAACTGAGAGCTTCACTATTACTGCATCATCGGCTCAGGTAACAGGATGGTATAATTTCACAATTACCGGGGTTAGTCCTCCCAACATAACATTCGCCGTAGTTTCTTACGAAAAAGCTAATGGACAAGAGAACACTGAAACCGGGACAGTAACCATAAACGCAAACACACGTATTATCCTCTCTTCAACTCTCTCCGACTTTTACATGGAAGTGGGTGACTATTGCGACCTATGGATACCAACGAATGTAGATCTAGGCAGTATCGTGCAAGTCTATGATGATACTCTTGTTGTGCACTCTTCAGCATTCTTCAATGGCTATGAATGTTGGGATCTAATAATGGCCAATGGGTTGTCAGGATTCGATCAACATATGTATTTCGAAAAGGAGACTGGCATATATCTTGGTGTTGTTGCTCAGGGCAATGTACCAATCATCGGCTATGTAAAGGCTCATTATGTAGTAACAAGCACTAATATCGATGCTCTTTCTGACATAACGGGCAGGATTGAAGAATTCCCGTGGCTGATCGTTATCGTTGCTGTAATTGCCGTGATAATTGTGGTATCCATTGCATTGTTGTGGAGGAGAAAACGGAGAGTCCCTCAGCCTGCGGAAGAAGCGCCAGAGACTCCAGAAGAGGCTCCCACGCCTCCACCACCGGCTAATTTTTGTCCATACTGTGGAACTGAGAATCTTCTAGAGGCACTTTTTTGCGCAAATTGTGGCTCGAATCTAGAACGAAAGTACTAGGTTCGAACTTAATAGCTGAGCGAACTGCAGACCGGAAAAAGCTAAAACGAAGGAACCGCTCAAACCCAATGGCTTAGTGAGGAACTCGACTGGATATTCCTTTTTCCGTTAGCGTTAAGAACCATCATCATCCTTAACATTCTATATTGAATATCCCGGAGCGTCGAATATATATGCCCTATATTATTGAGGTGAAAGTAAAGAATCAAGAAGGGAAATGTGTTTTCGGCCACGAAGTCGGAGACAAGATCGTTTTTGACGGAAAATCAATCAAAGGCGATATCTGCTATAGCGCCTTGATAACCATACTTCCCAAGGTTTTTGCTATGCGCCATGGAATAAAGTTCCCGTGGGCTGAAGACAGCGGGACAATCACAAATGCCTGCCCAGATCCCGATAATCCAGTCGTTTTCGAGATTCGCCAGATCAAAGAATGATAACGGCTCAAACACCCTTTTTTTCCAAGTGGCAGAAATAGAATTGTGGATTTTGCATGAATCTTTAGAGGTCTTTTAAAAAACAACTAATATCTCTTGTTTCCATATTTGCATGCTTTCTGGCATTTCATACACATCAGATGGGAGTTTTTGGTTACGTTTGGTTCATGGACTTTTAGTTCTTCCGCGTATTTTCTGATCTCTTCACTTGTGCCTGTAATATGTATTCCTACAAGACACTTAGTATCATCAATCTTGTAGGGTGTTAAAGCACCTACCGGACATTCTTCAATACATGCCTCACAATCACCGCAAAGATCCTTATCAAAAGGATCATCTTCCGCTATTTCAGCATTTGTTAAGATTGTAGCAAAGCGAATCCATGGACCATAAACTGGGTTTATTGTCAGAGTGTTCTTTCCAAAGTTGCCTAGCCCCGCCAGCTGTGCCAACCGTTTTGCTGAGGCGTCATTAAAATCAACTGCCTTAAAACCTATCCTCTGAATGTGATTTCTGATTTTCAGTGAAAGTACCCTCAATGGGAAATATCCTGGATATATCCACTTCCAACTCTGTTTAAGCTGCCTTTTAACAATCTGTTCTTCTTCTTTTCTAATAGCCAGTTCTAGCATGTCATCCCAAACATGAAGACCCATAACAACTATGGATTTTGCGTCAGACATGATTTCGGAAGCCTTCATTGTGTGTTTCTGAATAGTCCACCCGACCCAGATTCTTGGAAGTTCATCATAGGTCTCTGCCGATGCAATCCCCACAAGGTCGGCGCCTGCTTTCAAGGCAACTTCCTTAGTTTCATTCGCTAATCTTTTGGCATTTGAGATGTTGAATTCTATTCCCCCCTGTCTACTTATTGCATTATTATTAAAAGAGTTACCCTAAGTCAAATCTAGTTCTGCTTCCAATCACTCCTTCAAAAAAGATTAAATATTCTGATTTAGCATCTTATACAAGGAAAGCGGGATTCTGTAACTGGGGAGCAAGGGGGGAACATATCTTATGGTTAGTGAAGAATTCAAGAAGGAGTTTTCAGAGACTTTTAACCGCCTCTGGCTTGTGTTCTTTGCACACCATACTCCTGACAAGTTTCATCGATGCCTAAGAATCCAAATAAGGGGAAGGAAACTTTATTTGTGTGCTCGATGTACTGGAATGTTATCTGGAATATATGCTGCTGTTTTCTTATTGCCGTTGCTCCAGAGCCTTGTTTCTCCCATAACTGCTTGGATTATGCTTATTGCTTTCCCGTTGCCTGCCATAGTGGACTGGTTGTCGCAATACGGTGGCAAGAGAGAAAGTAATAACAGAATTCGGGTGGTAAGCGGTTTCCTTTTGGGTTCTTCAATAGGATCTGCCGCACATTTCAGAGAATACATATTAACACTTTCTGTAGTTTCCGTTTATGTATTCCTTATTGCAGTCGCAGTATTGATAGTTAGAACTAAAGGAGGGGGTGATACTCTTGGGAGCAGGTAGGATTGCTGCAGCGAGCCTGGTCGGGGTACTGGTGCTGGTCATCCTAATTCCATTATCTGCTGTGTTGGGAATTCTTGGCGATATTGTTGCATCTATCGCTGCAGGTTGCGTAGCCGGCAGTATGGCGAGAAGCCCTGAAGGTGGAGCCTTGGCAAGTTGCTTCATAGCGCCTATTTGTGCAGGACTAGTGGCCATATACATTGCAGCTGTTGGATTCGCAACGGTAGGACCACTTCTTGGCCTATACGCTGGGGGAGTGTCTTTCATTCCACTATTGATCGTATTTATACCCATCTGGTTTTGCTCACTACTTGGGGGTGTTGCCGGAGGAATATTGAATTCGGAACCAAGTGAAGAGGGGTTGAGAATAGGCCCACGACTTCGAGAACCTGCTGGTCCAATAATACTTGAACGAGAAGATGTTCGAACCGTTACTACTGATGCTGTGCCAGAAGGCGAAGAACCTTCAATCGATTTCAAAATATGTCCCAATTGCAGCGCAAAGGCTCCAGGTGACGCTGCATTTTGTCCTGAGTGTGGTGCTCATATAGCCGAATAAGAGCAATCATAAGAATTCTAAAGATTATGGTGCAAGGCCTGAACTCATAGGCTTGACGCCCCTAGATTAATCGACTGGTCGATATTCGCTCGATGCTAATAGGTATCTTTTCCTTATTTTTCTGAGACCACGACTAATCTTTTGGCCATATGATCGTATTTAGACCCTGATAGGTCACCATAGACTCTTATGATGTTGAATCCACTTTTCTTCAATAATGCTTGCAGTTCGGAAGCTGAAAAGAGTCGATGTGAAACCAAGAATTCCTTTTGAGTCTGCCCCTTAATTATGATCCAACGGGTCTCGAGCCAACTCCAGTTTCTTTTGATCTTCCGTTCTTCTAGGAGGATGATTCCATTTCTTTCACTCCAAACTCTTTCTCGAAAGACGCGTGCAAATTCCTCTTTCCCTCTCAGTTCCATTACTAGTCTTCCCCCTTTTTTGAGAGAGCGAAAAATGTTAACAAGGACTCGAAGATCATCTTCAGGATTCCTAAAGTAGCCAAAAGTGGTGAACATGCTTATTGCACCGTCGAAGGTATTAGGTCTGCAAAAATCCCTAATATCGTTCTCCACGAAATCAATAGCTAGTTCCTCGGCTTTTGCTTGTTTTCTCGCCTTTTCTAGGTAAGTGGCGTTTTTATCGACTCCGGTAACTAGAAAACCTCTTCGGGCGAGTTCCAGAGAATGCCTTCCAACACCGCAGCCTAAATCAAGAATTTTCGCTCCTGATTTCGCATTCAAAAAGCTCAAGACTTGATCAATCTCTGCTGGCGTGGCTGCCCAACGCTGTTGGTCAAACATTAGAGGTTCT
>JBHLKK010000081.1:0-6126 GCA_048886745.1 Candidatus Hodarchaeota archaeon
TGCTTAAAACGAGTCTTTTGATCATGTTGAATCATTTGATGTTTGTGATTTACAAAATAATATTTATAATGAAGAATGAGCTTCATATTGACTAGTATAAACTTAGGCAAAGGCACTTCCTGAATTGGGGGAGAAGGAATGGCAGAGCTGGATAAATTCATGAAGAATTCTTACATTACGAAAAGACAGTTTATGATTTATCAGCTATTGATGAACAGAGATTTGACCATAAAAGATATTGCCAAAAAGCTGGGAGTTACGGAGAATACAATCTATGTAACCCGCAGGAAATTTCATAACATCTTAGACAGAGCAACCCGAACACTTGAAGTTGCCTCAGAGCTGGGTGTAGTAGACAAAGAAAGGATTAAGAGAATTCTTATCGAGAAGAAGGACTCTGCCGTACCGGCTGATGCACATAGTATGGCCGCGGAAACATACGTATCGAAAGCTGAGGAGACAGGGGATTATGCAGGGATTATCAGTTCTCTCAATTCTGCCATCAAGATCTATAGAGAGATGCTAGACTCAATCTCAATTAAATATGATCCAGAACTATTCGCCGATACGCAGAAAAAGATTGGGGATGCCCATCTACAAGTTTCATACCACCAACACACCGTGAAGAACTGTAAGGACGCAATCGAAGCCTACAACGAAGCCCTTAAAGTGTATACGCTTGAGAGCTTTCCAACGAAATATGCAAGTATACAGAGCAGTCTCGGACATCTATACAGGGTTCTTCAGGGGTCGGAAGGCTGGGCTGAGAACTCGAAAAGATGTATTGAAGCCTGCGAGGAAGCCCTTAAGATATATTCGCTTAAAAGCTTTCCAAAGGAGTACGCAATAGCTCATTATGATCTCGGGATAGGATACAGAGCACTTGCTTATGCAGAAGATTTCACTGAGAACTGCGATAAATCACTTAAAGCCTTTGAAGGAGCCCTCAAAGCGAGTATACTTGAAAGCTTTCCAAAGGAATATGCAAAAATACAGATGGGTTTCGCTTTGACGTGCCTCTTACTTGCTGGGGTAAGAGACAGGGTTAAGAATTGCAGCTTAGCTATAAAAGCCGTTGAAAAAGCCCTTACAATCTTTGATCTTGAAAAAGATCGATATTGGACCATGTGGACGCAGCTCGGTCTCGCGGAAGCATATTATATCCTTGCTGAGGAGGAAGATAGGGTTGTAAACTGTAATAAAGCGATCAAAGCTTGTGAGGAAGTTCTGCAAACTGCCAATCCTGAAAGCTTCAACATGGCATATACTACAGCTCAGATCGATCTCGCGATGGCTTACAAACTCCTTGCCAAGGTAGAAAATAAGGTAGAAAACTGTAGCAGAGCAATTAAAGCCTGTGAAGAAGCCATAAAGATCGGGACCTTTGAAGGCCCCATAGCGGATTATCCTCGCGCTCATCGCATCCTTGGAGATGTGTACACAATTCTTGCTGAAGAAGAAAACAAGAAAGAGAACTGCAATAAGGCTTTGAAGTTATATGATGAAGTCCTTAAGGTGTTTAATTCTGAAGATTTTCCAGTAGATTATGCAAAGACGCAAGACAGTCTCGGATCTGCATATAGGATTCTTGCTGAGGTGGAGGATAAGGCTGAGAACTGCGGCAGAGCAAAGAAAGCCTATGAGGAAGCCCTTAGGGTATTTACAAAAGAAGAACATCCAGAGATTTATTCGCGGGTAGAACGAGATCTTAAAGAACTTACCAGTTTTTGTGCAGATTAGTAGGTAATTAGAAGTACTGTATTTTTCTCCATTCCACTAACCGAATTCCTAGCTTCTAACCTATCAAGGATCAAAAAAGATCTTGACCCCAGGCTTTATGAAAAAAAAGAAAAAGGGATTATTCAGTTCCCGATTTCCAGTCGGAAAGATACTTCATTTGCTCTTCGGTTAATTTGTCAATTGATATCCCTAACGCCTCTAGTTTGAGTTTTGCAACTTGTTCATCTATCTCTGCAGGAACTTTGTATACATCTGGCTTGAGTTCACTGCCATGTTTTACCAGGTATTCTACGGAAAGTGATTGGTCACTGAAGGACATGTCCATAACCTTTCCAGCCCATTTTCTGGGACGCTGGGGTGGCCCTTTCCGCCTAGAACCATGAATCACGGCTAGCCTGCGGCGGCCAGATTTACTAAACGTCCCTCAGCAAGTAGATATAATCTTCGACCATCCTTTAGCGTATACTCATCCACATTTGGTCTAATTCTTTGTTTCCTAACTGCCATGGCTTCCAAATCAGACAGAGCGAGCTCTACATTAAATTGACCCGTTGAAGAAGACTCCAACGTGTGGCCTGTGTTGGCGAGTATCGCCCCATCCTTCATCAACTCCATATGCTCCTTACGAATGACGTTCTTGTTTCCCGTAGCCGTAAGGAATATATCTCCGATTCTCGAAGCGTCTTCCATCGACATAACCCTGTAGCCATCCATTGTTGCTCTTAATGCCTTTGTAGGATCAACTTCAGTTACAACAACGTGAGAGCCCATTCCTCTAGCTCTCATAGCTGCCCCTTTTCCACAGTGTCCGTATCCTGCCACTACAAAATTCTTACCTGCAAGGAGAATACTGGTAGCACGTAGAATGCCATCAATAGAACTTTGACCAGTACCATAGACATTTTTTCGGAGCCTTGAAAACCCTCCAAGACTCAATCGAAATCCCACTTCGTTGGAGCATCGTTGACCGCAATCATTGGATACTTCAGCGCGCCGTCTCGTGCCATAGCTCTCAATCGAATGACTCCCGTGGTGGTCTATACGTGGATAGAACATAGTTCTAGCCTCTTCGCAACCACCAATTATTTGGGATAGGAGCTCGGTTCTTTTTGAGTGTACAGCGTTTACCAGATCTCCCCCGTCGTCCAAAGTTATTCTAGGTTCATAGTTAAGCACATCATTCACGCTTTCATAGTACTCCTTAGTGCTTTCTCCTCGCCAAGCATAGACATTGGTGCCTTCCAGTGCCAGCGCAGCTGCAACATCATCTTGGGTTGATAATGGATTCGAAGCGCATAAAGCCACATCTGCGCCACCGGCTTTCAAAGTCTCAATCAATACAGCGGTTTCTTTAGTAACGTGCAGACAAGCAGATATCCGGATTCCTTTAAGGGGTTTCTCCTTTCCGAATCTTTCCTTGATTTTTGTCAACACTGGCATGTGATGAGTTGCCCATCGAATTCTGTTCCGACCCTGATCTGCCAGAGCTACATCCTTAACCTTATATTCCTTCAAGAGGTTTCACCTCGGTAGATTATATAGTTAAATTTATACATATGTTAACTTCATATATATTTTTGGTAAATAACTGTATATTGAAATATAATATTGTTTACAAACGGTTACCAATCGTTAGCCTCCCTAACGTGAAAATTAACATAACAGAGGGGAGATGGAAAATGAAAGGAGAAATCCTGGACGACTATGATAAGAAGATCCTAAGTTTGGTGGAGGTCGATTATCGAATATCAGCACAAGAGATATCGAGGGAAGTGAATCTTTCTCGATTATCAGTATCACAAAGAATTCGAAAGCTAAAGAAGAGGGGGGTTATTCAAGGCTTTACTATTATCATTGATCCAAATTTGGTGGGTTTAAAGAAAACAGTATTTGTGTGGGTTAAAAGCAATCCACGGGAGCCTTGGCTTGTTGAGGAGCTGGAGAGACTTTCAGAATGTCAAGTTTCGGACGGCATTACAGGCGAATATGGCCTTCTGATGCTGTTTAAGTTTAGAGATGATTTGCACTTCACAACAACTCTGCCGGAAATTGACAATATTCTTTCAAAAAGCGTTTTCAAAAAATACCGAATCACGGAAGCCATTAAAACGTACAAGGAATACGGAACGCCATTAGTCCACAAGAACGAATACTCAGACAAGAGTATCAGTTTAGATGGCACAGATTATGAGATCTTAAGGGTTCTCTCGTCTCAATGGATGAACAGGGTAAACCACATAACACTGGAAGAACTCAGCTCAATATTGAGAAAACGTCAGATTGCCGATATCTCGAAGAGCGCAGTATACAAACGGGTGAGGCAGTTAGAGGATTCAGGAGTAATACAACGTTTTTCAGCAGTTATTAATCAGGAAAAGGTAGGACTCAAACTGAAGTTCTATGTAAGAATCAAAGGTCATCCTTCTGCTATAGACCAAATTGTGAAGCAGCATGTTGTTCCGTCAAAAGAGGTAACAGATCTGCATCGACTCGGCGAGGAGTATGGTCTATTGGCAGGGATATCGGTAAGAAGCGTGAGAGAGTATAATGATTTTATCCGTAGATTATACAATATAGAAGAAATCATTGATACCAATACTATGTTGGTGCTTGAAAAACGCAAATATTCCCACACATATCCTTAAAAAGAGGTCGTTACTTCTACTTTTCCAGCCTGCTAAGAATATCATCTCTTGCCCGTATGACCTCCTCCATAAGCCTGTCTACATCAACAGTTTGTAATGTCCGATTTTCAACAATAACCTTTCCGTTGACTATGGTGGTCTCAACATCTGACCCATGAACTGCATACGCTAGGTGACTAAATTCATCATATAATGGCGTTAGATGTGGTTTATTGATATCCACAATTATAATATCTGCCTTTTTGCCAATTTCTAGAGAGCCAATTTCATTGTCCCATAACAAGGCTTTTGCCCCGTCTATTGTTGCCATTCTTAAAGCGGTTTTGGCAGGTATAACTGTAGGATTAGAAGACACACCCTTATGGAGAAGAGCGGCCATCTTCAAGGTCTCAAAAATATCTAAGGTATTGTTTGAACATGCACTATCGGTTCCCAACCCAACGGTAATATTCGCATCAATCAGTTCTGGCAATGGGCTAATTCCAGAGGCCAGCTTAAGATTGCTTACTGGATTATGAGCCACTTTGATGTTTTTTTCAGACATGATTTGGATATCCCGCGAGGTAAGAGATACACAATGGGCAGCTATTATTTCTGAGCCTAAGACGCCCAAACTGTTGAGATATTCAAACACACCCTGATCAAAATCGGCCTCTTTTACATCGATTCCCATCTGATTCCAAGTCTTCACAGCTTCCTTTGCCTTCTGCATTTCATCGGGGGTCTCCGCAGTATGCACGTGCCAGATAACTGGTGCACTTGGAGTGCCATGTTTTGCGTTAAGCTCATCTCTTAAGAGTTTTAGCTCTTGGAAGTATCCAGGATCTACGGTATAGACAGCGTGCGGATCAATGCTAGCCCGTATCAGCCCGTCTTTCCTATCATGCCAGTTTCTCACCAACTCTCTGGTTGCCAATCTATCATCTTCTTTTCGGAAAGAAAAACAGACATGACCAACTACTCCTCGAATGCCCACCTCAGATATTGCCTTGGCCTCTTTACTCATGTAATGATACATAGTATCCAGACATGCTACTCCCGATAGAGCGCTTTCTACAGCTGCCAGCTTAGCACCTACATATACATCGTTCTCATTCAGCTTTGCCTCCAAAGGAAAGATCCACTCGTTCAACCACTCATGTAATGGCAGATCATCGGCATACCCACGTAACAGAATCATGCCTCTAGGGCATTAGAGAGGTGTCATGGCTGCGTGGGTATGGCAATTGATGAGAGAGGGCAGAATTAATTTTCCTTTGGCATCGATCTTCTCGTACCTTGGGTATTTCCGCGCAAGTTTCGATGATCCTACATCCACAATACTGTCATTTTCTATGACCACTACTCCATTCTTTAGGACAACATTCTCCTCATTCATTGTTATTACGGTTCCACCTTCGATTAGAAGGTCCATTGTTAAGCCACCTCATAGAAGCGCTTGCAACATAGCGATACAGTGGATCGTCTTCAAAAATAAAGTTTTAGGGGAAATCAGGGAAAATGGGAGAGAACTCTTTGATTATAGAGCCAACATGCATAATTATATGAATGGCGCCGGGGACAAGACTCGAACTTGCGACCATGCGGTTTCTGTGCGGTCCTCGTTTAACAGCCGCACGCTCTACCAACTTTGCCGGAAAATCCGAATACAGATTTTCCTTGAGCTACCCCGGCTTCACTGATAGGGAAAAATATTAGCTTAGGTTTTAAGCTTTTCTCTTTTGCAGTAAGATTCCGCTGA
>JBHLKK010000082.1:0-6126 GCA_048886745.1 Candidatus Hodarchaeota archaeon
GGCGGAGCTATCCTCGGCTTGCCGCTCGCCGTGGCTGGCTATTATTTTTGCTACGCAGCCATCACGAGGTATCAGGAGCCTATCAAAGAGACTATCGCAAAGCAGAGGGAACGATTGGCGATAAAACGAAAGATACGAAGGAAGAAAGCAAACAAGAAAGATTCTTATTCGGAAGCCTACCAGAAATCCAAACCGCAAGGTTCGTCTCCCCTCAATAGAGAGATAGCCTGTAAGTAATCTTCAATTCCAGGCAGATCCTCAGAACCCGCAGCATAGGAAACGATAAGAGAGGGGATATGGATGGGATATAGCAATAGCTTTGGAGGATGCCAGATTTCAGATATATAGCAGATATCACACCCAAAGGAGTGGAAAGATAAGCTCAAGGAAAAGGCTTTCAAGAATGAAGGTCTTGTATAATACCTAATAATGAATTGATATTTCTTGCTTTGTTTTGTATTCTTCAATGAAACGAGAGGAGGCTCAGCTAGAACTTTGGCATGTCGTCAAAAGTTTTTCCATGGTGAAAAGGGGTATAATCAGTATCTCGTGAACGGTTTTCTAAAACCCGTTCAAAGCAATTGATCTGATGGAAGCATACGAGTCGTCTTTGGCAATCGGGGTCAGGTTCAATAACAGAATCTTTTATCAAGAGTAGAATTTGTTATGGCCATCAAAAGTATCGAGATAGTAAATTTCAGGAGTTTTGAGAAGCTCAATGTAAGTCTTGAAAACTTTAATGTACTGATAGGGCCTAATGCCTCAGGAAAATCCAATTTTATACAAATCTTTCAATTTCTAAGAGATATTACGAATCATGGATTAGGTAATGCCATATCCATCCAGGGTGACGTTGAATATATAACAAATGTTAATATCGGGGCCTCTAAACCTCTGTCTATGAAGGTTGTTACTGATGAGAAAATAGGCTTTGGTGTAAAGAAAGATAAGATACACTATGGCCTGAAATCGGATGAGATACTTTATGACTTTGCGATTAAATTCGATGAACATGGGAGAAGTTTCGAAATAACTAGAGATAGAATTGAACTGAAATGTGGAGTATTTCAGTTAGAAAGAGTAGAGAAGAAGAGACGTGAATTCAGGGAAAAAGCAAGAATAAGCAATGCAAGAATCACCATAGCTAACAATAAAGGCAAACTTGACTACAAGCTTAGCCCTAGAGATTTGCCTCTTGAATTGACTGATATATTTCCTCCCTTTTTCAGGGATATTCTTCCCAAGGGAACTCTTATGATGGAAGTGCCCGTTTTCACTTTTGTTACCCCTGTGGAGTCTATGTTTACAGAAATTCCCATATACGACTTTGATCCGAAGTTACCTAAAAAGGCCGTTCCTTTTACGGCAAAGAGTGATCTAGAAGAGGATGGCAGCAATCTGGCGATCGTCTTAAAGAGAATTTTAGAAGACGAGAAGAGAAAAAGGAAGCTTTTGAATTTAATGAATGATTTTCTCCCATTTGTTAAAAACTTGAGAGTCGAACAGTTTGCAGGTAGATATCTAATCTTCACTGTTTGCGAATCATATTCTGAACAGAGCTATCTTCCGGCATCTTTGATGTCAGACGGTACTATAAATATAACCTCCCTGATTGTTGCACTATATTTTGAGGAAGACACATTTGTCATAGTAGAAGAACCTGAAAGGAATATCCACCCTTACCTCATTTCCAGATTAGTCAGTATGTTTAAAGAAACGTCTGAAGAGAAACAGATCATTGTTACCACTCATAATCCAGAAATAGTAAAGTATGCAGATATAAATGATCTACTGTTTATTTCTCGGGACTGTGACGGGTTCTCTTGCATAGAACGACCTTTTGACAAGAAAGAAGTGAAGGTATTTCTTGAAAACGAAATAGGTATAGACGAACTCTTTGTCCAAAATCTGTTAGCATCGTAACAATGCCCTATAAAAGGCTTTTTGTGTGGTTGGAAGGTGATGATGACGAAAGGCTATTTGTAAGCATAATAAAGCCAAAGTTACTTAACAATTATGATCATGTGGATATTATCAAGTACGCAAAGCTAAGCAAGAGATTCATTAAACAATACGTTAGAAGCATTGGATCAATGAAAGCAAAATATATACTTTTGTCTGATCTCAATGACTCTCCCTGCGTAACACAAAAAAAGGAGAGAATACTGGAGTGCTATAGTTTCCTGGATAAAGATAGAATTCAGATTGTAGTAAAAGAGATAGAAAGCTGGTACATCGCAGGACTAAACAAGAATACTTCGGAAGTGTTGGGTATAAAGAACATAAATAACACCGAGCAGATAACTAAAGAGCAATTCCATGCTCTTATGCCACAAGGATTTGTTAAAGTCGATTTTATGAAAGAGATTCTGAAGATGTTTAGCATAGATGTGGCAAAACGAAAGAATAGGTCATTCGAGTACTTTAGTCGGAAACACATAGATTAGAATTCGTGTTGTTTTTCTATATGGGGTCCTTTTCTGGGCGAATTCCCACTGAACCTCCGATTGCAGTCACAAATCTTGAGTCTTCTCGGCCTTACAAAGCATGGACTTATGCTTGACATTGACAAATAGGCAAGGTTGCGAATCAGACCTGTGATACCTTGCCAATATCTTGAGTTTCCTAAGATTTGCGATCCCACGACGATATCAAAAGCTCAAGGCACGTGAAGAGACCATCCCAGATATCAAATCAATTGAAGTGAATTTGAATTTTGATTTCTACCTGCACTGCTCGGACTCGCCAATTGCTGGCTCACACTGGATTTCTGACGCAAATCAACAGCAGTGATGGGGAGGCAGGATAGCAGATTCTTGAAATAAACAGATTCTCCCCGCGGCCATTGAGTATTCTCAGTGATGATAATTCTTTTGAACGGTTGGTCTCGAAGCTTCATGAGACGGCTTACGAGCACCAAAACCTTGGGGCAATATGGTCACTGACCTCTATTATATGGCTGCACGGAGAGTGGATCGGATATCAAGGCAAGGACGCGGAAACCGCATTGACGTCACAAGGACCAGCTACGCCGTCCTCTGCGACAATACCACCCTAATCCCCGACGAATACTCACCGCATAAGCCCACTGAGGCGAAGATGAGAGCCTTTGAGAATTGAGAGGATTAACCTCCCGTCAAGAAAGGTGCCGAATCGCAGTCTCTATTTCCTCTTCAGATAACACCACAACCTTGTTTGAACTTTCGTATCCATCCAACATCTTTTTGGCTGCCTTGACATTATCATGGAATTTCTCTTCGCTGGAGAAACCTTTCTTAACAAAGAGGATTATTCCCAGTATTGGTTTTAGGACCGTGAGGTTGAATATATCGCCCTTTATATGCTTCCGGGTTCTTGAGCTTGACTCTATCTCAATACCGACAACAGGAACATCGCGGGCCTGCTCTTCTTCCTTTAACAGAACGACATCAATCCTGCCGGCCGCCACTGGGTATTCTTCCGCATACTTCAAGCCCAAACAATCGGCCAACTGCTTGAGTCTCCCTTTAATTTCACCAGAAAGGATCTGTAACTGTGCCCGTCCAGATTTTTGAGCAGGCGCGCTCTCAATTCGAGGGGTCTCTTCCCTCTGCCCTCTTTCAGAGGTGTACTTGATTAGCTGCCTGAGGGCCGTGTCTTTTATATCGTTGTAGTTTACATATCCTAGCCATTCTCCTTGGATCCCTCTTATGGCCTGGACAACGTTGCTCCTTCTGGCACCCCATTCATTTACTATTTGCCCAACAAAGCGATTGAGGCCCTTGAGGCTATCTAGTCTGTCAGAGAACTGGGCTATCATCTCGCCCTTTTTCAAAGGACGGAAACCCCTTAAAGTCTCAGTCCACCTCTGAAGCTCATCCTTGTCTATCCGAGTCTTAATTTCCGCAATGAGGTCAGCGACCTCCATGGACATCACCCTTCCAAATCAAATTAACAGGTCTAATATCTAATCAAACGTTTATGAATGTTTCTATGCCTGAAATACAGATGGCGTTTCAGAAGGCTCAGGATACTTCGAGGATATATCAATACAAGGTTTATGAATCTTCCGCCGGCCTATATTTGCACATAATTTAATTCTATGTCAGTGACTTTATAGATTGAATAGCCCTTGTAAAAAAGCAGTGCTTCGGGGTTCTCTTCATGTTTCTCTGTTGATATGTCCGGTCCTTTAAAAAGAACGATATTTGTTCCCTCCTTCTTGAGGCTGCTCCGGAAAATGATGCCCTGAACTCTGAAGCTTTCTACCTCTTGTTCCTCCCCACGCAAAAAAAGGCGCTCTTGGAACTCTCTCATCCTGATAAACTCAGTAAAAACCTGCGTTGGAGTATGCTCAATGTCGGCGTTGGAGGGGCGAACAGGTTTCGATATCTCAGAGACGAAATGTCTTAGAAAGGGTTTGTGGTATTCCTCCCATGTAAAGACGTAATCTTCATCAAAAATGCTTTTAGTCTTTCCTTCTAGAAAGAAATCCCGCAGAGACAAATCCAATAGGTTCAATTCCTTTAGCACCTCGAACTCAGCAACTGCTATCTTTTCGCCTACGGTAGGTCTTAACTCATTAATGCAGGTTCCTATTTCCAGTCCGCCATAGAAGAAAGATATCCCAGCGGGACTCATTCGATTGCTTCGTGTGAGCTCAGGTGGTGGAGCCGTTAGATCCTTATGGGTTGGCGCTTTTTCCTCATTCCAAATCCTAGCCCTGAAGATCTTGATTCCTGGATCAAAGTGGCAGATAAAATTCTGTCCGAGGTGATCTGCAAGGTGATCCAAGAAGACTTCGGGGTGGCTCTCATCATACACGTCCTTTTCAGGTTTCAGTAATGCTGTGAATCTCTGTTCCTTCTTGATAACATTGCAAAACCTTTCCCAATGCCGTATTTCATCGGGATCGCCTAAAGGAGGTCCATAAGGGTCTTTTCGGACATATGCAGTTCCATCGGGATGGACCAAATCCTCAAGTAGGCCTTGAGGATCATCCAATGCAGGGCCAAAAATGTCTTCCTGTTCGATCAGGATTTCTTCGATCGTGTCCGTAGGTAAAAGATATCCGCCTTCGGCAGAACAATAACTCACTTGCTCCGCGGCATCCTCATAACGCCTTAAAAAACCCTCCATTATGAATCCCCCGACCTCTTTGACGTCCCTAACGGATACCGCACTGCTCCCGCAATAACTGCAGTCGCCCACCGTCTCATTCTCCTCCACAAAATTACGGATTTGAGGGACGGAAAAGCAATTGACACAACAAACAGTATCCATAATCAACGTTATATATTGATATACCAAAGCGTTACACCCCTAAGGGTAGCAGAGAAAAAAATTATTTGCTAGCTATCAAAAAAGGAAACCTCCTGTCCCTCTCTTCATAACCTTTGATTGGGAGTGCTCTGATTTGAACACAAACCCCATTTCTATCAGAGGAGGGCGAGCCTTTAAGTATGTCCTTTTTAGCGATCTAGCCTGTGAAATGGCGCCAATCTCTTTAAGGCCTTAGTATGGCATGACTCATGCTTGTCATTCAAAATAGGATATCCTCAGTCGAAAATCGCACTGATGCGTGAGGAAGATATGTCCGAGTCCATGACTGACCCATCCCATTAAATGGGACGACTATTAAACGCTAACCATTTCTGATTACCCTAAGTCCTCTCTAATGACCTTGTATAAGAAAAAACAAAGTATGCAGAATTTGTCGTATATAATAGTTCGAATGCGACGCATAACCTAGGAGATTATGAATGATCGCAGAATACAATAGGATGAGTTTTTGTTTTGGTATTCCCGGAATCATTCTTCAGATTGCGGGTCAATTTGTGCTAGGACCATTGGCTACATTACTCGGCACTGTTCTCTTGCTCGTTGGCATTGCCTACTATGCAAAAGCTATAGGTCGTAGCCCGGCTTGGTGCTTGTTAGCCTTCTTTTCCATTATCGGGTTGATTATCTTAGGTTTCCTTGAGGACAAGGCGATTCGAAGGTAATCTGGTTAAAACTGAAGAAAAATATAATACGGCAGGAAATAGCCGTTCTATTGGTAGTGTGAAGCGGCTGTTCGGAGTAGGTGCAGCGATGATTTGATTCCTAATACTGAGTTTAGAGTTAAGATTTTCAACTGAAAAAACT
>JBHLKK010000083.1:0-6068 GCA_048886745.1 Candidatus Hodarchaeota archaeon
TCAAAGCAAATAATATCTCCAGACATGTCAGCAGGAAATATCTCGGCAATCAAAATTCTCCGAGGAAACTGGAGCATAACAAAAGCATAATCTAAGGAGAAAACCTGTACCTTTGCATGAATTTTGCACGCTTTCCATTTACTCGATGTCAAAGATTTGCTCTGCTTTCTTTGATGGGATGTTGTAAGCAATGTCTTTTTTAGTCCTCAAATGCTAGCTTAGCTCCACAATTTCCACAAAATTTCCTTTCAGGAGCATTCTCTGCTATTTTTGACGCAAGTACAGGTTTTACTTTTCTCTCAAGCATTAGAAAAAGGCTGTACTAAGCATGCTGCGAACAGAACTTTATAGCCGCAAGTTTGTGGATTTGAAAATAGGTGAGCACATTCATAGAAAATTATCTTGGGGTCAGCGCCTTAGCCAAAGTCCAGAAATGTTTCAGGAGAACTCTTTGGCTGAGCTGCAAAAGGGAATCTCAGATAATCTCAGTCAAGTTCTAAGGTTCGTATAAAAAAAGAATAGCAAAGGAGATGATGGACATCCTCCTGTCTTTAGGCGACTTATTTCCTCATATAGTCTTCTTTTGCTAGCATTTCCTTGATCGTCGTCGTAGATTAATACTACCCATCCCTAGAAAAAGCAAAGTGAGAAACGCCCATTCCATGCTAAATCCGAGAATCCCATCGGATTCAGAGCTTAAGAGCTCTATTGCATCTCCTTCTGCATCTAGAATCCAAGCAACCGTTGCATATCCTGAGGGTTTAGTTGTGTCAGCCTTATACGCTACGACCACGTAGTATAAAATCTCGATTTTGCTTGAAAGTGCTCCTTTAAAGGAGATTTCTCCATTTTGAGGTATTCCACCTTTATCGGAGGAAAGAAGAAATCGGATCAATTCCCAAAAGAATTTAGGACCTGGCTCATAGAATGGAATCGCAACTAATACCACGAATGGGGTATTTCCAAGATTTTTAAGGGTGAATGTAGTTATTGTTACTCTCCCTTTCGTTTCTACGCTCATAGAAATGTCATCAGGATCCCCAAAGTCACTGATTTCGCCACTGTCACCAATAGAGAAGGAGTATGAGTAAGCACAATCGAACCAGTCAGTTCCATTATAATAGGCAAACTCTAAGGACAGCACATCTAATCCCTTTCCTATAGCAGATTCGTCAACTTCAACCGTGAATAGACCATTTTCATCGGTTGTATACGTCGCTACTTGAATAATTTTGAGTGATGTGACAATATATACTGTAATATCCTTATTAGCAAGGATTTCATCATTAAAATAGGCGACACATTTTTCGGAATAGCCCAAACCTACTTCCCTCTCATAATTTTGTTGGATTTCTTCGAGTGAAGAGGGCATGACAACCACAACAAAGGCTAAGGATGGTGAACGGTAGAATGGACTATAATCTGTTGTAGTCTCATAAACAACTGAATCGCCCTTGGATCCTCGAGTTTTCACACTGACTTTATTACAAGTTTCATTAAGCTCGTAGAGGAATTGTGACTGGCCCGTTGAATTCGTAGGGGGCGCTGTCTTGATCTCGGTGAGTATCTCATAGGGGTAATCTCCAAGTTCCTGAGTAAAATTCAAAGAAAGATCGACATCGGAGATTGGCTGATACTCCACGTCATAAACAGATACATCCACTATTAACGTGGTTCCATCTACATCTGTGGTCACATCTACAAAGAAATCCCCAAGATTTATTGAATAAGCGAAGTAAGTGGAAGTCTCAGGGCCCAAGCCTTTCTCCTGAATCATGATTGTAAGGTCTGAATCTTCCCACGCCGGATCAGAAAGGTCAAGGCTAGGAGGAACTTGCCAATTTGTCTTAAATACACCGTTACCAATGTAGTTGGCGGTCAGGTTCGTTGCTAAATCCCCTAAATCACATGAGATATCCATTACAAAGGACCCATTCGTGATGGTCCCATCTGCCATATCTGGCATATATGATTGGATTTCAAGAGTGTCTCCAGGGTTTACAAGCCTCTGAGAGATGGCGTGATAGTTATCCCGTAGTTGTGGTATAGCAAGCTCGATTTCATACCACTCATTTGCGACATACATCTCATCAACATAAGCATCAATATCAAGATCGACGTCATTGTATTCATAATCTCCAGGAATTGAGATATTGTAGGCGAATAAGCCAGAACCTAAAGGAACCATGGCTGTTTCATCAAGATCAAGGTCAAACCACGAGTGGATATTCAATTGGACATTCTGGGTGACAATGTTGGTGCCTTGGTAGAGTTGGGCGAAGATTGTTACGTTTTCACCAGGTGCCACTTTAAATCGATCGCGATAAGCCAGGACCTTATAGCCACTTGTATCTCCAATCACTGGGTTAAAAAAACCTGTGATTCCAGAAATCAGCAGCATGCTAAGTAGCAATAAGCCTAAACTAGCTTTTTTCATTCGGTACTCACTCACCTCAGCTTTGACTTGCTAATTGCCACTCCCACTTTTTAAAATAGTAAACCCTATCTTCTAGTTAAAAAAAGATGGCTATTCTAGCTAGAAAATGAAAGTATTCAGAATTTAATAAGGAAGATATAACCTGTTTTCTTCTTTCTTGGCATTTCTTTTTTCGTTTTTTAACCTTTATCTGCCATTTTAATCCCTCATTAACTTTCTGAATGAGTTCCGGTTACTCTAGACCCGCTTAACTATAGTTAGGCTCTTTCAACATCAATTCCCAGCCCAAAACTGTTCGAAAAAGCAATTGACAAATGGAACAAGAATAAATAGTCTGATATAGGTAGAAGATATAGTTTCTGAAGAAAAAACCTTCAGAAAATCCATTAAAAGGTGTGAGTAATAGCTAAATACGGAATTCTGCGTAACTGGCTTATGTGGGCAGCCCATTGCATAGCCAACGCACATCAGGCTGGCTTCATATTAACTCAGTCCTTCTATAGCATATGAAGGTTTAAGGTATTGTCATCTATTTGTTTATACAGGACAGGATAAAAAGACTCGATAAAAAAGCAAAAAGAATGAGCAGAGCTTCCGCAATTCTTCTTCAGCTTGCCTTTGGACTCCTGCTTGTTAGCAACCATCGTAGGTTGGTCTTCTTTGACTCTGAGTTCTCTGTTTGTTGATTACTCTTTTTCAATGATGCTCTGAGGAATTAACTCAAGATGTCCCAGGCCCAATTACATGCGCGACCATTTGGGGCCTAATAGACCCATAGAGCCCGCGGGAATATCCATAGGGTATGTGAAGGTTTAAGGCATCGCTTTTTATTTGCTTGGCTGGTATACTGAAAGGCTCCTATTTCGCTGATACAGCCAATTTGGCATATTAGCTTCGTGATAATGCTTAAATTGAAAAAAGAAAAGAAAAGACTCTTTCAGAGGTCTCTTTAAAAAATATAAAGACGAAAAGGCTGTTAAATAGAAAAAAGAAGGAGATTCAAGAAATGGCTAATAGCTGCTTAATAATCGGAGGAGAGATTGCAGCTCTTCGTGCTGCCAAAGACTTGGTAACACTTGGTATTCCGGTCACTCTTATAAATCCTTCAAAAAGACTCGGTAGAACTACTAATATGTTTCAACGGGGCATTTCTGATTATGCTTTCAACAAGGATATCATTAGCCCTTATTTGGAAAGCTTGGAATCCAATGCTAATTTAATTTTGAGAAATAATGCTGCACTTACAAAGGTAGTCAAGAACCAGCCGCCTTTTGAAGTGGAAATAGAACATAATGGTACCACGGAAACCATTACTGCAGGGGCTGTCATCCTTGCGTCAGGATTCGAACCTTTCAATGCAAAAATTCTGGGGGAATATGGCTACGGCTATCTAGAAGGAGTAATAACCGTATTTGACCTAGAAAGGGCATTTCAGCAGGACAATTGTCCAATTACTGAAAAAATGGAACGGGTAATATTCATCCTTTGCACTGGATCACGTAGTCTACGAGCAGGTACAAACCCTGATTGTTCTACGTACTGCTGCAGCTACTCAATAAACCAGGCATTGTATATTAAGAAGAAGTTCCCTGGTGTGGAAACGTGTTTATTGTATATGGATATCCGCACAATAGCTAAACATGAGTTTCTGTATAATGAAGCTAGAAAGTCAGGGGTTCGTTTCATTCGTGGTAGAGCATCTGCTGTAGACCGCTCTAATAACAAGCTTATTGCTGCTTTTGAAGATACATTAGCTGAAAAACATGATATGCTTCTAGCTGACCTAGTTGTATTAGCTGTTGGAGGGATGCCTTTTCCTGGCAGTGATAAAATAGCAACAAGCCTTGGAGTCCAACTGACTCCTAATAAATTTGTGAAAATCATAGAAAAGCCAGTTCAAACGTCCACACAAGGCGTCTTTGCATGTGGTTCAGCTTGTGATGGAGTTAAGAATATCCAGCAAAGCCTTTCCGAAGGTGGAGCTGCTGCAATGGCAGTTACTCAATTCCTAAAGGGATGATAATTTTCGAAAACGTGTCAGTCAGGTGGAGATATCAATTTCTGATATACTATCAATTGTAAATGGCTGCTTTCAGTGTGGATATTGCACTTCCATTTGCCCTATTCGGAAGGTCTCCAAATACAACCCTAGAGGGATAATTCATTCCGTGTTGTCAGGACACTCTCTGAATAACGATGATTTGACTATTTGCCTGACCTGTGGGCAGTGTTTCGAAGGATGTCCTCAAGAAATCGACTTTCCGGCATTCATCCGTGAATATAGAACTCGCGTTGTTCTGGATGAGGAGAATTTCGCTCATCACAACGTGTTCAATCTCTTGCAAATATTCATGGCACAAATGACTGAATCTGGCATGAAATTCAGTTTTGAAGGAGAAACTGAACCAGACTCTAGTATTGCCTATTTCCCAGGTTGTGTGGATCTTTTCGACCGATTCTTGGATCTGGAAAAAACTAAGTTCCACCAAATAGGTCAAAGTGCAATTAATTTGATGAATAAAGTGGGAGTTAAACCGAATCTCCTTCCGTTGAAATGCTGTGGTCATGATGCGTACTGGACTGGTGATCTAGAGTCTTTTAAGAAAGTTCAAGACCATAACGTACGCGTAATCAAGGAAGCAGGCATATCAACGCTGCTGGTTTCATGTGCCGAGTGCTATTACATGTTTGAAGAAAAATACAAGCTTGAAGGTGTTAAAGTCCAGCATATCGCGCAATTTATTGAAGAATATCAAGAGGCACTTGAATTTAATGGGGAAAAAAGGTCAAAGTTAACCTATCATGATCCTTGTCGTCTAGGTCGCTTCATGAAAGAGTATGACAGCCCAAGAAACGTCCTAGGAAAAACAGGAGCAACAGTAGTGGAGCTTGTCAACAACCGAGAAGATACAAGCTGTTGTGGGGTGTCTGCTTGGCTAAGATGTGACGATCAATCACGCTCACTAATGCTGCAAAAACTGGAAGAAGCGGCTCAGGCGGTTGGAAATGATGGTACACTTGTTGTCGGATGCAATAAATGCTTTGCGCACCTAAATTGTGTTTTAGAAGATAAGCACCCTCAGCACAAGTACCAATTAGAGGTAAAAGAGTTAGGAACAGTAGTCGATGAACTGTCAACAAAGAAATAGCGGTTAGTGATGTGAAAGATGTCAGAGAAAATAGGTTCAGTAGTCGTGTGTGGAGGGGGAATTGCGGGGATCCAGGCGTCATTAGATTTAGCTAATCAGGATTTTCTAGTTTATCTAATAGATAGCAATCCGTCTATTGGGGGTAGGATGGTTCAACTGGACAAAACCTTTCCAACCCTCGATTGTTCAATGTGTATCCTCGGCCCAAAATTGGTGGATGTTCAGAGGCATCCTAACATTAAGATTCTATCATATTGTGAACCAGTTAGTCTCTCGGGTTCAGCGGGAAACTTTACTTTGAAATATCTGAAAAAAGCCCGGTATGTTGATGAATCGAAGTGCACTGGATGTGGAATATGCGAAACAAAATGCCCTGTCTGGGTGTATGATGATTTCAACGAAGGACTTACAAGAAAGGATAGGAAGGGAAGAGAGAGGGCAGGAAGGAAAAATATTTCCATTCCATTCCCGCAGGCTGTTCC
>JBHLKK010000084.1:0-5791 GCA_048886745.1 Candidatus Hodarchaeota archaeon
GATGATACGACGGCTGCTGCTCCTCGTCTAGTTAGGACCTCAGAAAAACTGCTTCCGACAAGGCATGCTGTTATTAAGACTGCTACAGAGTGGATATTCGTGATGGAGGACTCAAAACCGTTGGAGGTCAAAAGACGGCGATGCATGTCTTCTTCATCCCAATATAATGGGTCAACAACACCATCTCCGTCTGCATCCGGGTGAGTCAAATTGCCCCCTGGTTCTGACCACCAAGCTACATCTGCCTCTCGCAATACCAGCATTGAGTTCTCTCTAATGCCGGCTAAGTCTAAAACTCCGTGCGTAGATAAAGTCCAGAGCCCTACGCCGGCTTCAAGAGCACTGAAAATTTCTTCAGCTCCTGTGTGATTAAGAAGATCCAAGCCGTAGTTGCTCATTAGAGCAAAACTATCGTCTTTTTCATAGATGTTGTGTGTTATTCCAGCATTGTCTGTGAAGTTTGCTCCATGGACATACGCATAGTAGGTAGATAGAGCAGTAAGTCTGCCCGGATTTGCCGAAACCAGTGCATTGTATAAGATGCTCCGACACACAAGAGAATCTAGTTCCGGGAACTCCACAGGGAATCGACCTACGACAAATCTTCCAACAACTGCTCTGTCAAATGTATACCTTATCCTGCTGGAAGGGGCAACTACTGTCAATGTTTCATTGCCTATTCCTCCTTTTTCTATCAGCCATTGACCAAATGTATCTGCTACTTCAACCATGGAATGATAATGTGGAACTCGCTCTTCTAGATAGCTTCCTTCGAAGTAAGCCGGATGAGATTCAACACTCTTGAGGTTTGATGCGATGCGCATCTCATAAACTTTCCAAGCTCCTTCAGCTAGATTACTGCTATTTGTTTCTGATAGAAGCAGCGCTCTAGCTCCTTGGTAGGCCGATATCAAAGCTGCAGGGGCGAAGTATCCCCCTTCAGGACCAGCTGGCACCGTCAAAACAATGTCTTCGCTGCTTCCAATTGATTCAATTAATGAAAAGATCGCTGATGAATTAGCTAGATGAGTAACTCCGGCTATATCTGATAGAGAACTCAGAACATCTTGACTACTCATGTTTGCAATATCCACAAGTATAATTTCATTTACACCCATGAACTCCAAAGCATCTTTCGTTACATTTCTTAATTCGTGTGGTTCCACATACAGGAGTGGTATGTTACGAAGAGAAGCTATGACCGCCGCATTTGATGCCGACTCAATATAATTGGTCAAATTCTCATCAAAAGTCGAAATCCTATAATCTCCATACACGTTAAGAGAACCTGTTCCTCTCCACCAGCTAACCAAAACGGTCCAATTTCCGGCTTGAGGATAGGGAATGCTTACCCCCTCCGACGGAAAAACTGTATTCGTTGTAACCGACCATTCTACCAATCTTCCTTCTGGATTGATAAGGAACAGGTCAACATCTTCATATGGATTATCCCAGTTGAGACTAACGTTGAGCCATTCAGTTGCATTTGGAACCTCAATACTATATCTCATGCCTGGGCTTTTTTTCACCGTAACAGTATAGTTCTCATGAGGAGTATTGATACTTTCATTGAAAATACATATTGACCATGACCCATTTACTACCGCGGGAATTATGCTGACGAGCTTCTGATCACCATAACTTCGGGTATAGTTTGCAGTAAACGATGTTGTATTATCTATATAGAAGCCTGTTGGATCTATGAGGCTGTGACTCAGAACCGAATCTCCATTCCAATCAACGTATATCTCCAGCCAACCGACGTTTTCCCGTATTGGAATCGTCTTATTATTCCAACTGAATGGCATGGTAAAATTGGAGAACGATGTAGTGTTGGTCTGAACGTTTGAGAATGCAATATTTGGCAACGAATAACCCATGATTAGAGGTCTTGACGGTTCTCCAACTACTGCTAATACTACCTTCCTTGGTTTGTTCCAGTCGAATAGTGCCATCCTAGTTGTAAGATCATAGATGTCTTCACCGATTAACATGGGAAAAACTCGTTTATCTACGAGTCTCTGTACACTATCCTGCTCTTTCTGGGTCATATTTCCTACTGCAATCGCCTGGCTGATGCCTCCATAGATATCGGAATATTCTTTCCAATCTGAAAGAAGGGCTTTACTGTTTGCATCCATGTCGGAAAATAGCAATGGCGAAGTGAAGACCCCTCCGCTTGTGTCGTGAAAGACTGACATGGGAATGGCAGCGATGTAGGCAAACTCATCAGAATACGAGTTCTTATCTGACCAGACCACCATAACACGCCTAATGGCTGTGAATCTTGAAAGGTCATAATCAAGATGATTGATCATTCTATCTGTCTGATTACTGAATATCGGGGGAAACAGAAGTATCAGATATATGGCAACAATGAATAGGGCAGCGGGTCTTATGCTTTTCTTCAGCTAACTCACCTTTTGGAGAAGAGTCTCACATATTACTCTGTCTCTTAATATCCCACCGCTTCCTTTTTTGCATTTTGGTTATAGTGAATCTATCCTGACGTTTCCTAGGGTTATATGGTTGATTTCTCCAGGTGTGATTTAACAGCGTTTATCCTACATCTCGTTGCACTCAAGAACGCCTCCAGAGCGGCATCCCTCGCACCGAGCTTCCTAAAGATCCTTGCGGCATCCTCAAAGCCCTTGGCAGCAAGATTCAATGACCCTGTTTTGTGATGGTGCTCCGCCCCAAGCACAAAATAGCTAGCTGCTGCCTTGTAGTATTCGCGAGCTTTTTTTTCATCAATCCTCCACAGGGCTCTTGCAGCTTTGCTATAGTAGTATCCAGTCTCATAGTATTGTCCAACTACTCTTAGCTTCTTTGCTTTCCTTACCCATTCTCTCGCGCTTTCTGGTTCCAAAATCCCCGCCTTCCTAAAAAAAGTACTGTCCTCCTTCCTCCAAGTATTACTAATATAATATTACCGTAATACTAAAGCTTTTTGCTGTATTCTTCGAATACTGAATTCGAAAAGATTGTTTCGAAAATGATCATATCACCACACTAAGAATCAAATCATCTTAGTAACATCCGACCTTTCATGAAGGATTTCACAAAACATAGGATATATTATTGCGATAATCCTATATTCCCCCGAAAGACTTAAGAGACAAATTCTTCACTTCTATTAATGGTGACAAATGTGCGTGTCTATAAAATACTTGATGGTGAGATCGAACAGACTCATCAGAAACCTACAAGTGATTCTGCCGCAGTTATAGTTGATGAAAGTAAAAAGAGACTCTGGGTATGGAAAGGCGTAAGATCCTCACCTCATTCAAGATATAAGGCTTCTGCATATGCTACGAAGCTCAAAACCCAGCTCAATCTGGTAGGAGCAAAAACAGTAATCGTAGAAGAGGGACATGAACCTGCAGATTTTCCATTGAGGTAGATGGTTTACCAAAACACAAAAACTTTATAACTCCTTCCTATTTACCCTTTTCCGTACCCGTGGCGGAAAAGCCCGGTAGCGTGATGATTATTAGTACGAGTTATTAATAATCTAATGGAAATTAATCTAATAATGGATGGAGTACTGAATATGGCTACAAACAACTCTAGCATATATGAAGCCATTAGCCCTGCGGATTTCTTCTATCGAAATAGGGACATCGCAGGTTTTGACAACCCTGCAAGAGCCCTGTACACTGCAGTTCGAGAGTTAATGGAAAACTCTTTAGATGCATGTGAAGAGAGTAATATCCTTCCTGATGTTCTGATAAGGCTAATCGAAGAAAGCGACGGTGTCTATCGCCTTAGAGTGGAGGATAATGGCGGTGGGATTCCGAGGGACTATATACAACAGTGTTTTGGACAAATACTCTACGGCTCGAAATATAAACATAAGCAGGCGCGAGGTAGATTTGGACTAGGTGGAAAAATGGCCTATCTTTATGGTCAAATCACAACTCACAACCCCCTTCATGTAATAACTTCTACAGATGATGATAGCTACATATACGATGTGAAGCTCCGTATGGATATTCAAAGAAATGTCCCAGAATTATTAAGCTGGGACAGAAGGAAGAACAATAACGGTTGGAATGGAACCATTGTTGAGTTCAGTCTTGAAGGAGACTGGATACGATCAAAATCAAATATTAATGAATATGTTCGGGAGACTGCACTAATCACACCATATGCAAATATAACCTTCATAGATCCAAGAGGAGTTTTATCTACGTTTCGCCGTAAAGTGAAGATATTGCCTCCTCCTTCGAAATTGGTGAAACCACATCCTCACGGAATCGATATAGAACACGTAAGACGATTGATAGAAGGAACAAAGACAACGAATATGAGCAGTTTTTTGGCAACACACTTCCACAGAGTAGGAAAAGGAATATCAAAGAAATTCTTAACATCGATCAATATAAAACTGAACAAGGATCCAAAATCCCTTACAATGGAAGAAATTGTAAGGTTGGTACACAATATGCGAAGTTATCAGGGATTCCTTCCTCCTGCAGCTGATTGTTTATCTCCTTTGGGAGAGAAGATGCTTGAAACAGGGATACTCAAAGAACTCAATCCGGAGTTCATAGCAGTTGTTCAACGACCTCCGTCCTCCTATGGTGGGCACCCATTTATAACAGAAATCGGGCTAGCTTATGGAGGCGGCGTCCCTCTCAAGCAGAATATAATCCTATACAGATTCGCAAATCGTATCCCCTTGATCTATGATGAATATAAGGATGTCTCTGCGAAGGTGCTTAGATCAATTAATTGGACTCGATATAAAATAAAGCCTGGAATGGCAATAGCTGTCTTTGTTCACATCATCAGCACCAAGATACCTTTCAAAACTGCTGGAAAGGAATTCATTGCTGATAGAGTCGAAATAGAGAGCGAAATCCGTAAAGGTGTTCTAGTGTGTGCAAGAAAGTTAATGCGACACCTTCATAGAAAGGAGCGAGTTGCGAGAGAGAAACAACGCCTTGATATTTATGGTCAATACCTACCGATCATGGCAGAGAATATCTCCTTTCTTGCAGATAAGCGGGCGATTCCCAATCTCAAAAAGCTACTAGCTGCTAGCAAAAAGCAATCAGAGAATACCACCGACAATCAGAAATCAACTAAATCTTCCAAGGAGGGTAAATAGGATGTCAAGAGAATTAAGCGGAGAAGCTCTGCGTAAAGTATTAACCAGGCGTTGGAAATCCATCAAATCCATAATGAAGGACTTGAAATATAGTAAATCGCCAAATCTAAGGAGGTTTCTCACGCGTATGATGGAGGAAGGCATCGTCGAATCCATAAAGCTGGGAAGAATGACATACTGGCGTCTCACCAAACCTGAAGCAAAGGTCAAGAAAAGAGCAACCAAGGAGAAGGCAAGAGCATACAAAGAGTCTATGAAGACAGCTGATGATATTCTCAAGGAATTGAAGAGTGTCGGGCTAGATCTATATGGCCAACTCTCTTCGGGGAGATTCCCATCAATAGATGTTCCGAGTAGAAGTACATCAAACATCAAATTCGATCCCGTTTCAAAGCAATACATACTGGCTGGAAGAATGGTGACTCGGTCGGCTAAGAATATCGGACAGATAAGAAGCCTAACACAGCTTGTTTGGATTATGAGGTTTGTGAGAGAGCTGTTGAGGATGAACAAAAGCAGCACTCTCAGAGACGTGTATTATTCCTCAGAAGCTTATAGAGTGAAATTCCTTGATCAACAGGAGTCTGACAGCCTGATCACTGATGTTGAAGCTGTAATAGAAACCCCCCGTGAGGACTTCAAAATTTTCCCTGAAGAAAGATCTGCAATATATGG
>JBHLKK010000085.1:0-5633 GCA_048886745.1 Candidatus Hodarchaeota archaeon
GATTATCAAAGAGACGGACCAGCATTATGGCGGAGTTCGAGGAGGACTTTTGAAGATCCAAAAACCAAGTATCTATTTGATCCTCAGTCTTTGCATGAAACGCCGTTCAAAGGAATTGTTGTGGATATGCAGAAGTATGGTCTTTCCAAGAAGCCCAAAAAAGACGCAAATATCTGGAGAACTGTGGGTGTTACTTTCTATAAAAAATGGAGTGGAGACCCGAAGGAGTTTCTTCAGGACTGCAACTGGGATGCCCCGACGATTCTAGATCGATTGAAGAGTGATAGACATCCGTTGGCTGGCCGATGGAGAAATGATTATCCTTATCTCCGTGGTCCCAAGATCGGGCCTCTGTGGCTGAGAATGCTCAAAGATAATGTAGGAATCACACAAATGAAGAATATGGATATGGTTCCGATACCGGTAGACGTTCATATTGGCAGAGCTACTCTGGCAACAGGTGTGGTAAGAGGAAGGTTTGAAGGAAAGCTGAACAATTTGTTTGATTATGTGAGAAGGGCATGGTTTGACAGCGTGAAAGGCCTGAGTTTTAAGAACAGACCCATGATTGCTTTGGATGTGGATGAGCCTCTATGGCACCTGTCCAAGTACGGATGTAAGTACAGGGATAAGGTAACCGGGTATTGTCCAAAATCACACCGGTGTGAGGCGAGAGATTTCTGTATAAGGGGAAAAATCAGGATAGAAGGTGGCAATCTGGAGTTGGAAACATGAAAACGATATGTATTGTACCTTGTGGAAAACGAAAGATATGGGATGATATACCAAATTCAGGACCCACAAAGGCAAGATATGTATACACCGGATCATTTGCAAAAGGATGCAGAAACTATGCTGAGAGATTTTATCCATCATCTTGGTGTATTCTATCGGCAAAATACGGCTTTTTGTTTCCGGACGATATAGTTCCGGATTCGTACAACGTGACTTTCAAACGTAAGAAGACAAATCCTATATCTATAAAAGAGCTTTCGGAACAGGTGGAAAAGAAAGGACTTGGGAAGTATGAGAAAATCGTGGTCTTGGGCGGCAAAGAATACAGGCAGATAGTCAGACAGATTTTCTCGGACAAGGAAGTTCATTCTCCCCTAGATGGCTCCAGAAACATGGGAGATATGCTGAGCAAGCTCAAATACGCGGTAAACAGAGGAATCCCGCTATGAGAAATGATTAGGGCGTAATGCGTGGCTAACTCCGATGAACTCCCCGATCTATTCCATTCAATTGTCAATTGGGGGGAGGATATGCGTGCAAAATAAGAATACAAAAACTCAAAGGAGGGAGTATTATCGTGATTGAAGAAGAGAAATTGAAGCAAGCTATGCTTGATATCTACGATCATCTAATGGATATCGGAAGTCTGCCAGAGAAACTAACCAAGGATGAAGTGTTTTCTCTGATAGCCTTAATTATTGTTTACTTCACTGACAACGCGGAGGAATACTCGGTTTATATATCTACCGACAATCACAGCCGACTATATGTATAGCGGATTTATCCTTGCATTTCAGCATGCATGGGTTCTGATTTAAACACTGTATTATGATAAGTCTTAATATGATCCATCGTTTGATCCCAGAGTGGTTTGAGGACAACAAAAGAGGTTTATTATGTGAAACATATCTCTCTCAATTTCCTAATCTGTTTTGGGGAGCCATATTTCGACATATTTTTTTCCTTTCCTGCTTCCAACTCGGTTTGAATATCCCATTTTCGCCAGGTGGTAGCATATGGTACCAGTCGCGATAAGCGGTGGGATCTCTTGAATATCTAAATCAATTTTACATGCATTTGCCCTGGCTATCGATCTACCGAATATTTCTTCGCTTTTATTCTCCCATATCACAACATGCTCCCCTCTACTCAGTTTGTCACTGAAAATATGGCTGATTACCCTCCTTGCACGCTCCCAATCATATCTACCGCTAGAAAATCCCAAATCTAATCACCAGAGGAGATTATATGCTATTATGCCATTTAAGAATTTGAAATATGTGTCTTAATTTCCCTGCAAGTAGGGATTGGCCCATCTAAAAGCTTTGGAGTTTTGTTTTTCGTATCTTGATAATTGAACAAAGGCTATTCTAGGGGCTTCTTTAGATCGATCAACACTCTCAGTGTTTCTTAATAGAGAAAAACCACCATCAAGTAAAAACCCAAAAAGACTCATCCAACCACGAAGTCTCTTCTTCCTCATAACAATCAACACATAGACTATTAAAAGCTATACAGTCGGAGCATGCTAATCTTCCGCAAACTGAACACTCCACCAAATCCTCTTCGTCGCAATCTATGACACAGATTTCACAAGTCAAACGCTCTCCATCCTGTCATAGTATCATATTCAATTTGCGTTGCTACGCCTTGGGGGATTTGGGACTTAGTTAGTAGGGTTCCAATGCGGCAGTGCCTTATTTCATCTTTGACCTTGTAGCTTCCTAATAGATTCTGAAATTACCTCTGAGATCCTTTCCTTCTCGAATATGAATCTTGGCCCATCATCTTTTCGCGATTCGTATTCTCTCAATAATTGCGTTAAATGATCTAGTGCACGGGGATCGCCATAATTACCCAGAGATTCAGCAGCACATCTTACCACTTGATATTCATCTGACAAAGCCCTAATGAAAGTATTGAATATGCGATCATCTCTAATTTTAAGTGCTTCCAGTGCTCGAATCACTGCAGATTTCTCCGAAACCCCAATATGTGATTTCTGTGGATCAATTTCCCCATAATGTTTTAGAAGATAGTCCAACTCACAAGGAATGCCGTGATTTTCCATGATTTTTTGACATTCCTCCCCATCAACAAGCGTGCCAAGTAAAGCTAAGGCTTCGTCTCTAGCAAGGCCCAAAAATCGATCCAGAACATCTCTTTTCAAACACTCTACAACTTGTTCTTTTTCTGCGTCTCCAAGTGGCTCAGGATCCAGTGCAAGTACTGCTTGAAATACAACTTCACAATTTATGTTTCCCAATGCTTCAATAATGAAATTGAATGCCTTCTCGTCCTTCATATTTACAAATGCGTCCAGAACCCAGTATATGGTCTGACCGCGTTTTGGGTTATCCGCATTTGCCCTTACGTAATCAATGAGCGGATCAACAGCAATCCTTCCTATCTTAACTATGGCATCACTCCACACAGGTCCGATATTGCAGAATTGCCACTTTTGCTGCTCATTAAAATCACGATCGATAACCCTAATCATCGGTTGAACTGTCTCGGGATCACCAATTTCTCCCCAAACTTTGATGGCATATTCTATTGCGTATGTGAAGGCTTCTTCTATGTCCTCTAACAGACTCGATAAAGGTAGAACTGCAGGTCTGCCGATACGAACTAGTGCTTCTATTGCCTTTTTGGGCCTTTTTGCCTTTCCAGGATCTTGATAGACTTCATCCGTATCATTTACTCTGAGTGCTTGGACGAGTTTCTCAATATCTTCTCCCATGGTTGTCTTACCCTCTCAAATCTTGCACATTCTATGAAATCCATTAAATAAAAGCTTCACCAAAAATAGATATCTTGAGCCGAGCATAAAAAAGGTCATTCTTGGGTTTCTGGAAAACAGTTGAGATAGTGACAGAATGAAGGAGAATAAGTATCGACTAGACTGGGCCCTCCGGAACTTGCTATCTTTGATGTTGGGAAAACAAATCAAGGAGAGAAAATGAGGTTTGATTTGAAGAATAGCGGAGATTGAGTTATTCTTCTTTTTTTAATAAATCTCTATATCACAATCTGGTGCGACCAAATACATATAATCATCTGCTACATCGCCGGTGATTCTCCAGCCCTGTTCTTTTTTTTCTTCAAAGAATTTCACAGTTTTTTTCAAAGTTGTAATCACATCATCTATATACTCGCAATCTGCACAGAGCCATTTGAACCGGTATAAGATCAGCTTGCCCTCTTCTTCAGCCTTCGACACGGCATCCTCTTCAAAATCCTCTTCCTTCATCGTCTACCCTCCCTTCTTTCTGAAAAGTTCGGATGGGTTTTCTTATCTTCTTTTATTCTCTTGGTCTTATCTATCTTATCCTTTTCGATTCTATTTCTTGTTTTATTAGCGCTTTAATGATTGGATGAAAGCCAACAATGAAGTTCTTGTGATCCATCAGGACGGTCTGGGTTTAGATTCTTTCTAATTTGGAGTATCCCAGCCTCTCCCATCAGAAAATTAGTTGATTTTCTAGCTTTGAATACTTCTTTTTGAATCGATAAAACTCCATGAGGTCTTCTACGGAGATGTATATGATCTTGTCCTCTATCTCATGAAAAGCCCCCGATATTAGGTCTCTAGCTTTCTCCAGCTTTTCGCTACTTGAGACTAGGAAGGGTTTAGATCCCCACACATCCCACGCGTGTTTGAGCGATGCAATATCTTTGAATAGATCACCCCCTATGTGAACTTCGAAAGCATGTGATGGTTTCTCTCTCAATCGTGTTTTCCAAGTACAATCAAGGATGTACCGACCACAGCGTCTCTCGCTCACTTGGTAATCAAATATTGCCGCCAAATCCTCTAATGCTTTCACAAGCACCTTATGACCAAGTCTGACCTTTGCTTCTGGAGATGGAGGTCTTTCCAGCTTCAGTACTTCTTTAATCTCCGCTCCCTTTAGGCCAAATTCCTCATTGTCCAGAACAGGGACAGCACCCTCTGTTGAAACAGAGCTTGGTAGATTAACCCATACCATGGATCTTGCCATGGCATCCGATACTTCAAAAACCAGCGGTTCAGGCAGTCTGTAGACCCTCAAAACCAGAACATAGGCTTTCTTGGCCTTAATACCCTCAAACCATCTTTTCACATGATCGTCCAACCATACGTAATGGTTAGATAAGCTTTTCAGTTTCTCGAAATCTTTTACTTCTATTACATCTTCACATCTTGCGGAAAACTCGATTTTTACTCCCTCAGCTGGACGGGATGAAAATGCCCTATCAGAAAGATCGTAAAACTGCTTTTTGATATTCTTTTTCTGCTCGGGGGCATACGTCGGGTATAATAGGAAATTATCATAAGCGATTTTAAAAGTCTCCTTTTCCTCTGTTACGAATCTTCCCCCTTTCCTAATCAAAATGGTCTGAATTCCTCTACCAAGAGCATTAATAACGGTACTCCAGTCTTTCAAAGCCTTATCTATCATTTATCTTTACCTATCCCCTATTGAAATCCCCAAACCTTTTAGTCTTTCGTTCAATTCTCCGTCACAATCAAGAATCTTGTTTTGTTAGTGTTTTAATAATTGGACTTCTTTTAGAATTAGGAGACATACCATTCGATTACCTAATTTCAACACTACCTCCAATACCCTTCAGCAAACTAACATTCTCCCACCATTTACCAAAAACCTCAGCACGTTGTGTATGAACGGGCACAACCATTTTCGGGCTAATATCCTCAATAAAACTCTTAAGCTGTGGACCTGAAGCATGGCCAGAAACATGAGTGCTCCTCAGTTTCATCCCAAAATGATCGATCCAGTTCTCAACCCTCTTCCATTCCATCTCCATCTCTATATCAATGGGCTCACAGACAGACTTTATGTAGACCGATCCTTTCACGGGCTTGAGGTCTATCAATTCCTTCAGCTGAAAAT
>JBHLKK010000086.1:0-5613 GCA_048886745.1 Candidatus Hodarchaeota archaeon
ATATCGATAGCGTTTATGACGATTTCCATAACTCTGCTGAGTATTGTACTGATCTCTTCGATTCGCTTTGGTCGGGACAACGTTTCATCAATAAGCCTTACAAAGTCTTCTCCCATATCAAACACCGTCTATAACTATGACTGAACTTCGCAGTTTATAATCTTTTCTTTTGCATAACTAATAATCATTGCTGAATCTTCTTACTCTTCTACAATTCTGCTTAATGCAACATTGCGGCCTATCTTCCGGACTCATTCTTCTTCACCGTGTTTCTCCAAGGGCTTTTCCTCTTTTTTCTCCCTAGTTAGAAGCGTACCCCAATCTATTCTAAGCATTAGATAGACCAATAGAATTGTTCCCAAGATTCCAATTATGGTACCTATGACTCCACCGCCTCCAAATATAGCCTCAACTACAGGTCGGAAGAATCTTCCTCCATAAGCCAAGATTAGACATAAAACTATCTTCCCCAAAATTGCCGCAAGAATCGCTTTGGTAATGCTGTACTTCATTACACCCACAGGGATAAGGAGCATGTCATCGGGTAGGGGCGAAGCCGCGAATAAAAATATCGCTGCAAAACCATATTTTTCAATTAGCTTCTTCATGGACTCCAGTCTCTTACCGTATTTCTCTTCTAGTAGTTCTCTTCCTCCTCTTCCTATCGCATAAGCACTTAATTCTCCAATAGCTGCGCCAAATCCACAGACTAGTGCAAGTATTAGTGGCTCAACGAACTCTTGAGTTCCCAGAAGAATTATAGCTAGAGCGTAGGGCACCGGCAGGAAAACCGTGAAGTTGCCAAATGTGGAAATTAGGAAAGCACCAAGATAAACCGATATCGGATTTCCTACCGCGAATTCAAACATACCAATCGATAGGCTATCGAAGAAATTGGCAACAGCTTCTATTGATAGTAAAAAAAATAAGACTATTCCGGTGGTTACAAATGCTATTATAAAGATAATATCGCGTCGTTCCATGCTTCATCCGCTCAGTCTGCATCATGATGTGTATAATAATATAAGCCATTAAACATATATGACTATTTCCGCAATGGAATTTTTGGACATCTTAACGGAGGATATCTTACTGACGGAGTTCAAAGCCCTCTTGGAGATAATTCGTCTGCCAAATGGCCTTATGGGTGGCTTAACCACAACAATTTCTATACTGACTGTTAGCAGAATCATAGATTTGACCACTGGGATGAGCCTTTCTACTATCAGTCTGATCTGGTTGCTTGTTATTGCCTATTTTACCTACGTTTTCCAAGCAGGAGCAGGGAATGTTGTAAATGATATATTTGATATTGAGGTGGATAAGATAAATCGGCCGAATCGAGTATTACCAAGAGGGGCTCTGACTGTTCGACAAGCCAAGATATATTCAGTTTTGCTTTCGCTGGCCGGATCGATTTGCGCCTTTGCAACAAGCATCCCGGCTGGAATTATTGCCACGACTTTCTCATTGGTTGGCTTTCTTTATGCATCCAGAGCCAAGCCGCTAGGTATATGGGGGAACTTCACCGTTTCGTTTTCTTTTGCCTTTGGCTTGATTTATGGCTCTTTAATCACATACTATGCTGCTTTGAATACGCTAGGCCTCCCCCTTTTAATTTGGCTTTACTTCTTGACAGCATTCTTTATCCTGCAAGGGAGAGAAGTAATTAAGGGGATGGAAGATGTTGAGGGGGATCGGGTAAGAGGCGTAAGAACCATTGCTCTGGTTTATGGTTTTAGAAAAGCGTCTGTTGTGGCCGCCTTCTTCAATATTATGAGTATGATATGCTTTACGACCGCATGGTTTTTGAATGTGCTTGGATGGTCACCCATTCCAAATATGTGGTACACGATTTTCCTAATACCCGGAGATGGTATTGTTCTAGCTTCAACGATTCTGATCTTAATGAGACCAACTTTAGCTTCGTCTCAAAATAACGCTAGTTTTTACGCTAAAATAGGAAGCCTACTGGGTTTATTGGCATTCTTGGTGGGTGCTTTGTGAAGATTTTCTATGAGTATCAATGCGTGTTTGGATTGCGTTATTCTTAACAACCGATCAAATTCCATCAATATTCAGACTAGGAATCTGCAAAATCTCGTAATATTTTTATATAATTATGAGAATAGTTTATGTAGCTAGACTACAAAATTGAGAGGTGCTTATGGTTAATAACCGAACCGGACCAAAAACTCCACTAATCGTTGTGAGGGATATATGATGATCCATTCGGTCTATGTAATAAAACGGACAGGAGAATGTCTATTTTCCAGAATATATGATGAGAATGGAGTCGATGAAGCTCTAATATCCGGTTTCTTAAGCGCCTTACAGTCTTTTATAAGTGAAATTAGTGGAGACTACATACGAACCTTGAAGACTGGGAATGTGAAGTTTGTCTACAATTTGTTTGACGATCTAATATTCGTATTTTGTTCCGATCTAGACGAAGATGAGGAAAAATTGAGATTGAAGATAGATCGTGCCCAGAGTGTTTTCTTAAATGAATTTTCCGGCAAAATACAAGGCTGGGATGGTCAAACCAGCGTCTTTAAATCCTTCGAAGCAGCAGTAGATGATATTGTCAAAGATCTGGTTAAGGTATCCGTAATAGGATTCGGTGGCGTTGGCAAAACAACTATCCTCAAACTTATCTTGAAGGAGGAAGTTCCCGTACAACACATTCCGACAATAGCGGTTGATATCAAGGACCTTAACGGCATAAAATCTAACGCAAAAGTGGTTATGTGGGATTTTGCTGGACAGCAACGTTTCGAATCTCTTTGGGATGTGATGATCAAAGGCTCAGATATTATCATAGTTGTTACAGATTCTTCAATGCTGAATATAATAAAGACCCGGAAGAGAATCATGGCCATGATTCGAGAGCACAATCCTCGTGCAAAAATTGTTGCCGTTGCAAACAAACAAGACCTTCCTAACTCAATAAAACCTAAAGTGATTAGTGATCTTCTGGGTGTACCGGTCTATGGCATTGTTGCCATAGATCCTTCAAACCGAAATCTCTTGCTTGGAATATTGAGCAATACTATTAATAGGTGGCTAGATTATTCATAGCATGTCTACTTACTCTTGGCTCATTTGTCCCTGGAGAAGGTCTTCATGCGTTTTGTGGCGGCGGTAGGAGATATTCATGGACCCAAATTTCTAGACCTATTCAGAAACGGATTATCCACATTAAAGGGAAGCATCTCAAATAACCTTACATGTTTATTGTTTGCCGGCGACATTATATTTAGAGGACATATTAGGGATCTTCAAAAAATAATTGAGACTCTCGATGATTCTAAGGTTGTTTGTCCGATAATCTCTTGCTTTGGTAACGAGGAGTATGAAGAGACACAGGACTCAATACGAGAGACATTTGGTGATAGAATTACATTCCTGAGAGATGAGTCCTTCATTTTAACCTTGAAGGATGGTAAAACACTTGGGATAGTCGGATCGAAAGGGAGTTTAGACCAACCTACGTGGTGGCAAAGTAGAAATATCCCAAATATACGTGAGATATATTCTCAAAGAATTGAAAAAATAGAAAACCTTCTCCAAGATTTAGAGACTGATTTCAGGATTTTACTCATGCATTATGCGCCAACTTTCAAAACCCTAGGTGGAGAAAGAAGGGCTTTCTGCCAGCAACTAGGTAGTCAGAAGATTGAGAATGTAATCATCAGAAATAAACCAGATGCGGTAATTCATGCTCATGCTCACAATGGAAAGAAATTCGCTCTCTTGAGAGGAGTCCCTATATACAATGTTTCTCTTCCTCTAAATCAAACAATCTCAATCATAAAATTACCAAGGCCTAAAATCTCTGATTACTAGAGCGATAATAAAGCGTAATATACGCCGCGAATACTTCAGTGTTATTCACTTTTATATGATCTAAGCAGCATTTAACTGCTTGTAGTATGGAATAGTCCAATTAATCTCACGGTTGCCCCACCCGATAAGGCTTAATCCTCCTGAACTCATCTATGGTATTCCTCTTGATTGGAAACGGGTCTGCGGACCGTTCTCTCCCGGGATAGTATTCGGATGGAATTCTGCAACCTGGTGATTCCAAAATTGAGTATATCAAAGATAACCTAACTCCTCACAAGGCTAAGCAGCACTTTTGCTTGAGGGAGTTCTATGAAAACTGTCGACATCTGCAATATCTGCGGCAGTGGAGAAGTAACCCATTATTGTGAGGAGTGTGCAGTTTTATTTTGCACTGCGTGTACAAGAAAGAAAAAGAAAAGAATCAACCTATGTGTTAATTGCGGATCATCAGGTGATAGACTCAAAAAGCAGGGAAATTCCATCGTTTGCAGTAAATGTAATTTAGCAGACATGAAACCTGCAATTAAATATATTGCTATATGCCCAAACTGTTCTTCAAAGAGGGTAATTCGAATCAAGAAAAAGAGCAAAGATTTACTGATTGAATTCAAAAATGTGGTTTCGGGTCTTATATCCGGATACTATATTTTGAAACAGTTTCTGGTCGAACTTGATGTTGTTCGGCAGAAGATAATAGCAATGAGGTATTTTGGATTTAGACAATATCCCAAACTTGAGAAAACGCTTATTGCAGTTTATTCTGAAGTTCATTTATTGGGTCAGGACTTGGCGAATAAAGTTTTCAAAATTTTACAGGGATTAGATCCACAATTACTTGAAGTCATAAAAAAGAGACCATGGGATCCCAGAGATTTTTCCTCTGTAGAATCACTAATAGAACAACTCAGAAAAGGCGGAAAAATGTGTCAGAAAAGCCTGATTAGACGATTGGCTGATCTGAAACATCCAGTTGCCGAGCTTCTTCCGCTAATTAGGTCCCTGGAATATTTCAGGCAAGTCTACAATGGCATAAGAGAGCATTTATTGCTTGGCAAATATGAGAGGATCATCTGTGCGTTCAGCGGCGTATCTCTTACATCAAATTCGATCGAGCAAAATGACAGTAATGGAACTTTGATTCTCACAAACCGGAGAATTCTGTTTCATCAACGCTCAAAAGAAAAGAGAGTCTTTGAAATAGTAGAGGAAAAATTAACTGATCTAAATTCCTTTCATGTCAACGAAGCAGACGGAAGAATAACCCTAAGAAGGATGAATGACAAAATCGAATTCTTCAGTTCGCCGGAGATTTCAAACGCTTTCAAAAGATTTTTAATGACTGTAAACCGATTTGCCGAGAATTCGGAAGATTTGGGACGTCTAAATCGACTTACAAACATCCGATGGATCTCACAGGAACTCTGTAGACTGAATGAGAAGATGCAGACAGAGATTCTTTTCGTGCTGGGAGAGAAACCCAGGCTTCTCGATTCAATAATTGCTACGGCATCTGCTTTTGAGGAATATTCAAGCGATATCTGTGAATTACTATCGAAGGAACGGAGCATGAAATTCGGATTTAGACTTGAAACTGCCAAGACTGATTTTGAGAACGTCACGGACCTGAAGACCTATGGGAGAGCCAGACCGACAGGTATTTTTCGTCGGATCAGAAGCTTGTTCAAGACTGGGAAGAATAGGGCATTGCATGATCTGGTTCTGGAAATTGGTAAAAAGAGCAAAATTAAAACCGGGGGGATGGTT
>JBHLKK010000087.1:0-5509 GCA_048886745.1 Candidatus Hodarchaeota archaeon
TTAGTCCCCATAGACAACTAGGGAACAAGGAAAGAAAAAGCTTTTGGATTTGAGGCAGACTGGAAAGCGTACAGGAAAGGTAATATGACAAGGACTTGAGAGATATCGGGTGGAAGGGGCTCATAATGGATTTTGGGGGGGAAAAAAAAGGGGGGGCGGGAGAAAAGAAAGGGGGATAAAAGCGTGACTTGACATACGAAAATATGATTAATCATACCAAGCCGTCATACCGAAGCCGAAGCTAGCGGTCAAAGACATCAGAAAACATTAGAAAAAAGGGAAAGAAGGAAGTGCTACCGGCGTTTTCTTAACAGCCATGCTGCAGCCGCTGCTATTACCACCACGACTGCCACGCCAACTCCGATTAGAAGAACTATCGGAAATCCCGCTTGTATAGGTGGTCCTACAGGCTCGGTACTCCTTATATAGAAAACATTGTGATCTCCAACCGAAGAGTTATAGAATATTATGTGTGCATAGCCCTGTCTGCCTAAAACCATATTCGGACGTGCATCATCTGTATCATTTTGTGTGATGTTTACAGGCACTCCCCAAGAACCCACTGTATTATTCACATAATATATCTCTGTATCAATACCGTCGAATTGACTGAACGCTACATGAATATCATCTGAACCATCAACCACAAGCGATAGACGGCTTACATATCCATTGGTACTGCTTATGTTTACTGGCGTTCCCCAGCTCCCGCTGTTGTTAACATAAAATGCACCTGAGTCAAAACTAGTGTTGTTATACAGTTCATAGGCCAAATGAACATTGCCAGCACTATCCAGTCCTATCGAAGATAGACTGTCATCTTCGTCATTCTGAGTAACATTTGATATAACCCAAGATCCACCCACATTATTGGTGTAAAATACCTCAACGTCATTGGATGAGCTTCCATCTTCACCTTCCCAGGTGACATGACATTTGCCCGAGGCGTCCACTGCAATTGATGCGGTGCTATCATACAGGTCGTTCTGGGTTAGATTGAGCGGAGTAGACCAAGATCCTCCAGTATTATTAGCATAGAATATCTCACCGTCATTTGCACTGCTGCCATCAGTGCCGTACCAAACAATGTGGATGTATCCCTGCGGATCAATCGCTATCGAAACTGCGTAGTCTTCGTTCGTGTTTCTGGATACGTTTACGGGTGAACTCCATCCGCTCGCAGTCTTATTAACGTAAAAAATATCAAAGTCTTGCGAATCATTACCGGGGTAGACTACATGAATATTGCCCTGCCGATCAACTGCAATCGTGGAATGGTAATCCCTAAGGTTATTTTGAGTTATATTGTAAGGTGCGCTCCAGGAACCGCCGATATTTGTCGCGTAGAATATCTCCTCAGAATTTGTGAAGGTATCAAAAAAGTAGCCGTGATAGACTATGTGTATGTTACCTTGAGGATCTACAGCCAAACCACTTGAAACTCTGGCCGTATACGCATTGTAGCTTGATTGGGATATATTCACAAAAGGAACCCAAGAATCGCCTGCATCTGGCATGAGGATCCGAGGCGGAGAAGAAGTCAATGATGAAGGTATCGTAGAAATCCATAATGCAGAAATTATGACCATCACAAAGACTAGATTCTTTGGTTTACTCAAGATATCTCCCCCTGAATAATTTTTGAGTATTAGCTACTAGAAACGAGAATATATACTTATGCATCACAATGAGTCAGAAGATATTTCCACTGAAGATTATCTCTGAATAGGTGTACCGCCACTAGGTGCGGTCGTGACCTTTGCACGTCTTGCTTATCTCTATTGTCTTGGGGAACCGGGAAGTGTAAGGGAAGAGGAGAAATTGAGAGATGAAAGAAGAAGAGAAGGAAATATCCAGAAGAGGGGAGATGGAAATTCTTTTATCTAAGAGACTAGAATAGTGTTCGGTAAACTCGATGGGTTGAATACAATGGCCAATAAGTATGATCTAATTGTAGTAGGAAGTGGTCCCGCTGGTGCCATGGCTGGCAAAACCGCCGCAGAGAAAGGCCTGAAGGTTTTGATGCTGGAGAGAGCAAAAAGTCCAGGAGACAAAAACACGTCAGGATCAAGTGTCTTTTTCCTAAAAGAACTCTGGGGCTGGATGAGAGAAGGGCCAATTCAAAGAGAAATTTGGGGCGCAGACTTTGGCTTTATTTTTGATGATGAGGTAGGCCTAATACGATTTCCCCTAAAAGGAAGACATCAATTCCTAGATGTTTACAGGAACGAGTGGGATAACTGGGTTGCACAGAATGCAGTCGAGGCGGGAGCGGAGTTAAAGACATCGACTCTGGTTGCCGATGTCATCAAAGATGAAAATGGAGTGGTCAAGGGCGTCATAACTGATAAAGGCGAAAAGATCGAAGCCCCAATGACATTGGGATGTGATGGAGTCAACTCTGTTGTTGCTAGAAGAGCAGGATTACGGGGGAAGTGGAGAACTCATGAGATAGCGGCTGCGGTAAAATACGACTATGCACTATCTTCTGAAAAGATCGAAGACAGATTTGGCGGTCAAGAAGACGGCAGGGTGTGCTTCCAGTTCTGGTTCTCACCCGAATTCTCGGCAGGCGAAGGATCCTATGCCTGGATATTTCCCAACAGGGACAGCATCTCAGTGGCGATAGGCGTTATACCTTCAGATATCGAGCACAACCCCGAATATTACTTGAACAAGTTCATGACTCACCCAGCAATAAGACCTTATCTCAAAGGTGCACAGAAGCGAAACAGAACCACTCACTTGATACCTCTGGGAGGACCAGTGCGTCCCGGAGTAAAAACCTACACAGATGGCTGTGTGGTATGTGGTGACGCGGGCGGATTTGTCAGTCCAGTCCACGGCGGCGGCATCATGGGCGCTTATAGAACGGCTATGTTGGCAGTTGATATAGCAGCAGACGCCATTTCCTCTGGAGATGTATCTGCTGATAATCTTAAAGTCTACGAGGCGCAGTGGCTCAAGGAGGCAGAGCCCGTCGGTCCAGTTCAAGGCGCATCCAAAGAGATGCTGGAGTTTACAAAATGGTTCTATGAGGAAGTCGGATTAGAGACTTGGGGACGTCTTCTCATGGGATTTCCAAAAGCAGTATTTGGAGGTCCGCTCTATCTAGCTAGATTCTTCTCAACGCAACTCGTGCCAACTCTCCCAAAGATCGCAAGAGCTCTACATTGGGTGTCCAAGCCACTTGTAGATCTATTCTTGAGTTTAATGCCAAAGAGGTGATATCATGTCTGAAGATGAATTTCATGGAGCCAAACTAAGAAAGAAAATTAAAGGAATGACAGAAATAATCCCTGCAAAAAAAGAGTTCATCAGAGTCGATCCGGATAAGTGCAATGGTTGCGAACTGTGTGTAAAATTCTGTCCAAGTGGTTCTTTCGAAATGGAGAACGGAAAAGCTGTCTGGAAGGGACTAGAAATATGTCTAGAAGTTGGTCTTTGCTATCACGTTTGCCCGGTGGATGCAATAGAATGGAAATATCCTGAGGGTGGAACAGGAATAGTCTTCAAGCACAGCTGAATCTTTTTTCCTTCTTTATTTATTATTTGATGAATAAAGTCTAGCTCATTATTTGCTCCATCTTATGAACCTGATTTTTTCATGACATTTGTTGCAAAAAACGTGACCTATCTCATTTACCATGAAGTCTTCTTTGTTTTCACATCTTGGGCATTTAAACTCCTTCCTTTTGATTTTACCCTTAAGTTCCTCTTCGTATTCTTCTATTGTATATTCATTTCTGACCATTCTAATCACTTTCGGACTAAGAGTTTTGCCCTTGACCTTTCTACATATTCGTAAGACGAATATTAAACATATCCTCATAAGATGGCTGGCTAAGAAATGAGAAAATCAGCTAGTACAGTTGCCCTTTTCTGGCGTTGGCGTTTTCAGGTCACTTTCTCTTTTTCTCAGATTTTTCTGATCGCTTCGTTTCTTCTCCGATTTTTCTTAAGCCATAGAATCCAACCGGCGGGACTCCAGCTTCGGGCATGGTACTTGGGACTAGCATTATCGTATTGGTACCTGGCTGTTGACCAATCTCATAGAGTATGTTCATCCATCTTAAGGATAATGCCTTCAGGTTTTTCTCATATAGTTGCGCCGCATCAATCATCTTTTGAGCAGCCTGAAACTCAGCTGTTGCGAGCGTTACCCTTGCCAGTCTCTCTCTTTCAGCCTGGGCCTGCCTGGACATGGCATCTTGAAGCGCCGCTGGAATAACTACATCCTTGACTTCCACTGCTGTCACTTTTATTCCCCAAGCTTCTGTCTTCTCGTCGATTATCTCACGTAGGTGTGTTCCCACTCGTTCTCTTTCAGCCAAAAGCTCATTAAGTTCTATTTTACCGATAACCTCGCGCAATGTTGTTTGTGCGGCCCACTGTGTCGCCATCAAATAGTCTTCTACATTTAGTATGCATTTTTCCACGTTTACTGGTTTACAGTACATTATTCCGTCTACGTTTACAGGGACGTTATCCATACTAAGTGTCTGTTCTGTCCTGAAAGGGATGGTTCTTATTCTTGTTGATATTGTCTTTGGCACTTTCTCAATTAATGGTATGACATAGGTTATTCCGGGTCCCCTTACTCCCACAAATCGTCCAAGCCTCAGAACAGGTATGCGTTCCCATTCTTTGATTATACGTATGCCGCTTAGCAAAACCGATGCCACAACTATTATCACTACTGATACTACTATCCAAAATATTAATATTGCATCCAATCCGTCTCTCCCCCCATATACAACTGCCAAATGAACGAATTTAAGCTTTTTCATCCAAAGCTTTCACAATGAGAACCAAACCCTCTTTGCTTACAACCTCTACTTGATCTCCTTTCATAATCGATTTCTCTTCAGTTCTCGCACGCCAGTATTCGCCTAGGACTCGAATCTCGCCCTGAGGATAAAGATCTGTAATGGCAACTCCTTTAGCTTTGACAAGGGCTTCTGCTCCGGTTCTGACCCTGAGTATTCTGGTTTTGGCGAGCTTAAAGACAAGGAACTCAAAAAAGATAGTGGATGCTATGGCCACAATAAAAAGAATCTCTCGAATTTGTTTTGCGGTATGCTGATAGAGTATCCATTGCGGAGAAGAAAAAAGAAATAAGGTTCCTATAATTATGCTAATTCCACCGCTAACAGCCAGAATGCCAATACCTGTTTTTAGTTCGGCGACCAATAGTGTGACGCCTAGAACAAAGCATAAGATTGCAGAAGTCGGCATCCCAGTTACTCCAAAAGAAATTAGAGCTAGGAAAAGACAGAGGATACCCGCAATTTCGGCAAACCAGCCCGGGGCTTTAATACCTACAAAAAGTGCATAAATGCCAATAATGAGGAGTAGAGAACTTACTATGGGATTGAAGAGAAGTTCGAGAAAATAGTCAATCAACAGCCCATATAAAGACAATGGATTCTGAGGAGAAGGAGAAGCAAATACCTGCTTGGTCGATAAAGATAGGAGTATGATTGCGAAGCAGATTGTTACGAGTTCC
>JBHLKK010000088.1:0-5417 GCA_048886745.1 Candidatus Hodarchaeota archaeon
CCTAGGGATGTGAAGAGACTCGGAGAGGGACTTGACCATGAATTTCGAAGATGTAGTAGTAAGAGAAGATCTTTGGGCACAATACTGTTCCCTGTGTGCAGCAAGAAAACGTAGGGGTTTCCCACGAAGTAAAAAAGCCCATTTTGTTCTCAAACCTGCTGCGCGAATCCGATCCGTCCAAAGCGAGCAAATAGAAGCGTCATTTTTACGGCGAATTTCCTTCTCGAAAGTAAAGCCCATGGTTGAAGCATAATGAATTAGCTCAGGTTCAAATTTCTCTACTACAGATCTCAGCTCCTGGGCGTGGGGATAATATGGACGACCGCGATAAGTTGTGTATCTTATCTTCCGGAGAAAAAAGTGGTTCGTATACCTTTGATTGGTAGTTGAGTTCAAAAACAGAATTTCATTTCCTAGCTTTGAGATTTCAGAAGCTAGGCGAAATGTATGCTCATCACCTCCCCAAGCGCCTTGATCACCGGGGACAAGTTTTCCAATAAAGAGGATTTTCATTCCGGTTCCCTAGCCTTTCAAAAATATAAAGAAAAAACAATGCGACTAAGCTACCTTAGATATGTGTTTGTTGGACTCAAGACTGGGACTTCAGCATTTAGGGATCTTAAGAAAATATCGCATGAAATATTTTTTGAGATTGTGATCACTTGAGGCAGATACCAGGGCTTTAGTTTATCATTAAAGCCAGATGATAGGATCATTAGACAGCTGACTACTTACTTTGAGCTGAGTTTAGGATGCGAAACAGAATGTTTGTATTGGAAATTTAGATACCATTAGAATTCATTGAGTAGCTCTAGCTTATTATGCTAGAGATCCTCGTCCGGAAGATTAAGAGAGTGATCTGCTCCGCACATCCATGACAGATAAGTCTTTTAGAATGGACTACGATTTCTTGCGTCAGATCTTGAGTTTGGGGTCCTAGTATGCTAAATTCGAATCTTCAAGTTGTCATACTTGGAGCAGGGGGCATGCTTGGGCATGATCTGATGCGAGTTTTCCCTGGAGCCATTGGTTTGGACATTAGCCAAGATTTCGATGAAGAGAGGAGATTGGATATTACACAAGAGGATGAGACAAGGAAGAAAATTATCCAATTCAAACCAAGGCTTGTAATTAACGCTGCTGCGTATACGGATGTTGATGGGGCCGAGACTAAGAGAGAAATTGCAATGAAGGTGAACTCGGATGCATTAATTCATCTTTCCGCAATCTGCGCAGAAATTAAGGCACACCTTGTTCATTTTAGCACAGACTATGTATTTGATGGTAAGAATCCGCTTGGATACACAGAAGATGCTCCAACAAACCCCATTAACTGGTATGGTGTCACTAAGGCGAGAGGAGAGGCGCACATTCAACAACGGCTCTCTAGCTATCACATCATAAGAACGAGCTGGCTATTCGGCATGCACGGTCGAAATTTCGTGTTTACAATCCTGAAATTAGCAGCGAAGGGAGGTCCTCTGCGGGTTGTTAATGATCAGGTTGGGTGCCCCACATACTCTCGCGATCTTGCAGTAGAAGTAAAACATGTACTATCCTGTCCGCCAGGAATCTATCACGTCACAAATCAGGGTTGCTGTTCTTGGTTTGATTTCGCTAAGGAAATTATCAAGGCAGCTGGCATTGCGCCCCAAGTTGAAGTAATTCCAATAAAATCCTCTCAGTTTCCATTACCGGCTGTACGCCCAAGAAATTCAATTCTGAATAGTACAAAGCGTACTAACGAAACGCCTTCATGGAAGGAGGCTCTTCGCCATCTTCTTTTCGAGATCCAGAAAACCGATCCCTCAGAAGTCTAGGGCCTTGGTCGATCAATAAAATCTTAAATGATAAGTTTCAGACGACTAACGAAACATCAGATGGCATATATGCGGTTATGCGAATTTTACATTCAATTTTGATCATGGATCGAGGATTACAATCATGAAAGGCGTTATTCTCGCAGGAGGAACCGGTTCAAGGCTTCATCCGCTCACTAAAGTAACCAATAAACATTTACTTCCAGTTTACAATAAACCGATGATCTATTACCCGCTATACGTATTAATTGACAGTGGATTAACCGAGATACTGATCGTATCAGGGCCCGGCCATGCTGGACACTTCTTGAACCTTTTAGGATCAGGGAAAGAATTCGGAGTCAACTTTCGTTATGAGATTCAGGATGAAGCTGGAGGCATCGCCCAAGCTTTGCAGTTAGCTAAAAGCTTCGCAGGCGATGAGCCTGTTGCGGTAATACTTGGAGATAACATCTTCGAGGATTCGTTTCGAGAAGATGTTCGCACATTTAAAGAAGGGGCTAAAATTTTTCTTAAGGCTGTACCCGATGCTCATCGTTTTGGTGTTGCAACTATCGATGGCGGAAAGATTGTCGAAATTGAGGAAAAGCCAACTGCTCCCAAATCTGACCTAGCAGTGACTGGGATCTATCTCTACGATCGTGATGTTTTTGAAATCATCCCTACCCTCAAACCATCCGCTCGAGGGGAGCTGGAAATTTCGGATGTGAATAATCATTACATTAAGAAAGGAAAAATGAATTATTCAATACTATCTGGCTTCTGGTCGGATGCAGGCACTTTTGAATCTCTGCATAGGGCATCTGAGTTGGTGCGGAAGAGAAGCCTTCGGGATTCAGAGTAAATCCGATCTAGGAATAGAACTATAACAAGGCGCAAAAATCATGCAGAAACTTCTCATTACAGGGGGCGCTGGATTCATCGGCTCCAATTTCATTAAATACTGGTTGAATACGCATTCGGAAGACTATATTCTAAATCTCGATTTGCTGACCTATGCTGGATGCCTTGAAAGCCTGAAAGAAATCCCTAAAAAGTTTGCTGAGAGGTACCAATTTGCTCAGGGGGATATCGGAAACTTTCACCTGGTTAATCATCTCTTTGAGACCTACAAACCCAATGTCGTCGTCAACTTTGCAGCTGAATCACACAATTCCTTAGCAATTCTCAATCCTCGTGCGTTCATGATGAGCAATGCAGTTGGCCTATTAACACTTCTGGACGCTGCGCGACGCCATCCCGTTCAACGATTTCATCACATTTCTACTTGTGAGGTATATGGAGATCTAGAACTTGATAGTCCAGATAAATTTGCTGAAACATCCCCATATAATCCTAAAACCCCTTACAATGCTTCAAAAGCCGCGGGGGACCACATCGCTAGATCATACTTCCATACTTTCCAAATCCCAGTAACAATCACGAATTGCTGTAACAATTATGGACCTTATCAGTTTCCAGAAAAGGTGATTCCTCTTTTCACGACCAATGCTCTCGAAGGCAAGCCTTTGCCTGTTTACCAGAGCAGTCAAAATAAACGAGAATGGCTTCATGTGCTCGATCACTGCAGGGCTATCGATGCTGTACTAGCAAGGGGAAAACCTGGAGAGACATACAATGTCGGTTCTGGCGTTGAGAAGAGTGTCGACGATCTAGTTGAAATCATTTTGAAGGAAACCGAGGCTCCAGAGAGTCTGAAACACATCGTCCCTGATCGCCCTCAACATGACCGGCGTTACTTGCTAGATTCTAGCAAGATTCGATTGCAGATCGGATGGAGCCCTATCATTGAGTTCGATAAAGGGATTCGAGAGACCATCGAATGGTACAAGGAAAACGCGAGTTGGTGGAAACCTCTTAAAGCGAAATTGCAAATTGATGAAAGCACTTGGAAGAAATAAGAAGACTTTGAATGCTTTCTTTAGAGAATTCCTACTATGGAGAGTCTAGGCTCTAGCCATGCTTGATTTCCCAGAACTCATGCCCAAAATGATTCCATGGCAATCTCAACTCATCAGTGTCAACTGAGCTAAAATGCTGGTTAACAAAATAGAACATCGCTCCTGGAATTGTTTGGATATTCTTTAGTCCATGGGCAACCCCTCGTGGAATGTAGAGTAATTCTGCACGTCCTTCACCCAAGATAAATCTCATCGAGACTCCTTTTGTCTCTGAATCTGCCCGACAATCCACTAGACCTACCAAGATGCGGGAAATTGGAGGAATAAACCATACATCGTCTTGTTTTATATGAATGTGCCATGCTTTGATTGTCCCCGGATAAAGCAAAGAGTAGTTGAGTTGTTTTATCTCAAAATGAGGGAAAACGCCTAAATAGCCTTTCTCTCCTACACGTCCTAACTCTATAAATTCCCCACCATCGTCCAGAAAGCGTTTTAGGTTTTCTTTCTTCACATCTCGGATTTCCAGCCTGGAAGAGTAATCTTGTGGCTTCACGAGTTCCTTGATTGCTGAATCAAGTTCTATTGGTGATATTTCTCTCACTTTCCCTGACATTCATTGTGCATCTTTCATTTTGCACAATACGAACTCGCCTGCTTTTACTTTCTTTCTCTCTTTTCTCCAATATGGACTTAGAATGGCTTTTATGATCCTGAAGATCGCTTCCTGCGCCTATTATGTGAGTAGTGATATTTTCTCAAAGGTAATATAGGCTCCGCCCTGAAATTATTAGTTTAGGGGGAAAAACTTAACTTCATCGGAGAAAGAATCTTGAGAATTTCAGACTGGATTTATCATAATGTTCGTAGGCAATACTCCTATCTCGATGACCTTATCTCGCAGCTTTATAGAGGTATGCCCTTTTATTAACCAAAAGAATGAATACCTCTAGAATTGGAAGTATTGAGCTTTATGCCGCGTTATTTAGCATTTACTAAGATGAGAAAGAGTTTTATTACAATTCTAAGTAGTTCAACTGCATTGAAAGTCATCGACTTTTTGTATGCCTTTATATTGATCTATATGCTTGTTCCAGCGGATTATGGTACCCAAAGACTTGTAATTGGCACTGCAACACTCCTATACACAATCTTCAGTTTGAATTACCATGAAGGAATCACCCATTATTGTCTTTCCTCAAAATCCGATGAAGAACTCGGAAAGACACTCTATTCAGGTATCATACCGAGGCTGATACTAGCTATTATGACTTCCACAATCCTTTGGACTCTTGCGGGGGAAATCTCGAATTTCTATGGGTTAAATATTACTAAATTCATCCAGATCTTCGCTTTATATCCTCTTCTGATGACTATTGCGCAAACTGATGTAATCTTTCTCAAATACCGACTCTTCACTCTCAAAGCAGCCACGGATATTTCTACTAGAGTAGTAAAGGTAACTGCAGGAATTATACTAGTTCATTATGGATGGAAAGTCATGGGAGTAGTAGTAGGGCTTGCCATTAGCTGGGGATTTTATACAGGCATTTCGTTGTTGGTTTTCATGTATTACGGAAGGAATTGGAAGCTAAGTATCAATACCGAGACAATGAAGCTAATGCTTGATTATTCGCTGCCGCTATGGGTTGCTGGAATATTCAGCTTTCTTTTTACTCAGGGAAATGTTCTCCTA
>JBHLKK010000089.1:0-5364 GCA_048886745.1 Candidatus Hodarchaeota archaeon
AGAACTTTGAAGATTCCTGAACACATGCACATTATAGTTCTGGTGGCAATAGGGGTTCCTGATGAAACGCCTTCACCCAGACCAAGAAGAAATCTTCAGGAGATTAGCTATGCAGAAGTATATGGGGATTCATTGGACTTTGACCTATAGCAAAACTCGCCTCCTCAACCCCTCCTAAGTGCCTGCTGAATCATCTCTTTTGTTTTCAAAATCTCCGCATCGGCGGGGTCCAGTTGAATGGCTCGATCAATACACATTAGAGCTTCTTGACCCTTTTTCAGGTTGGTTAGAACAATGGCTTTTCCAATCCATCCTTTGACAAGGTTGGGATCCAGCTGAATTACTCGATCAAAGGATTTGAGCGCCTCCTCGTCTCGACCGAAACGACTTAGGAGCACGCCTTTCTGAAGCCATGCTTTTGAGTTAAAAGGAAATCTCCGAGTCACTACCTCAAAGCACTCGAGTGCCTCTTTGTCTCTCTTAAGTCTTATGAGGGTGGTGCCCTTGTTGAACCAAGCACCCATACCTCTTCCCAATGTTGCGTGGTATAAATCTTTTTCGTGACATGTGATCGCTCTGTCAAAATGTTCTAACGCCTCTTGATCCTTGCCTTGACTAGCTAGCACTGCGCCCTTACTAAAGGAATCCAAGAATTTGTTATAGGATTCACCAGTCCTCTTGATATTATCAAAAAGCAACTTATAACGCTCATAGCTATACCTATGATTTTTTACATTATGCTCTGCGATTTTTATGGCCTCTCGGAAGCAATCTTGACCCCTCTGAGGGTCTCCAAGCACCAGAAACTCACAACCTATATCTCTCCATGTGGAATCAGACCCATCTTTCTTTCTCTTCTTTTCAGAGTTGATCGCTTCCCTCAAGGCTTTTTTCGCCTCCTCAGGCTTGCCCATTTCATTCAATAATCTCCCTTTCTCAAGCCATGCTTGCCCTGAATATCTTTCACGCTTCCCCTTTTCCACGCTTTTGTCCTGAGTAAGCTGAATTGCCTGTTCAAAGCAAGCAAGGGCTTCATTCCATCTGCTGACATCTAGCAATCGCAACACGCTACCTTTCCACATCCACGCGTCAATGTATTTGGGGTTTAGATCAATGGCCTGCTCAAAATACCGAATAGCATCTTCGTGCTTTTTTTCATCCAAATAGAGGTTTTTGGCAATTTCAAAGGCCTCTTTTGGGTCCATGATTTCTTTTGGTGGACGACTACCCATCGGTTGCCTCTCCCACAAACCTATTTTGCAAAAAACTGATTCGTACTAATGGCTCTGTTTTCTATTTAAAATCTCTGTGAGAAATCGGTCGAGTCACCAGCAAGACAAGATTTGAGGGTTTCCCAATACTGGGGTTTATCATCGACCTCGACTACACTTTTCTTGCGATTCTTTCTGTAATCTGTTTGGAGCATTGAGGAAAATCTTATTATCTACTTAAACCATAACTAGCTGCATTATATCAATTGGGAAAGAGGGAGAAGCTGAAAAGCTCTTTTTTTCGATGAACTTAACCACTCTATCGGATCATTTTATGCGTGGGAAGCGCCGAGGAGGGGCGCAATGATACAAGTACCCAAAGCCTCACAAAGAGGAGAGGTGAAAAACATGAAGAGGAAATTGATTTTCGCAACTGCGGCGATCCTGCTATCTGTTCTGATGTTCCCACAGATTGCAGTAGCTCCCCCGAGCGCGAATAGCTTGAACACAAAGTTCATAAAATGGCAGGAGAGGGAAAATGTCATTCACATCCTTGTCTTTGATGACGCAGGAAGACCAGGACAACCTCCAGCGCACGTTCTAATAGGCCAATCGATCATCTTCGGATTCGAGTGGGCTGTTGGAACAGTTGAGGAACTCCAGGCGTATGTTGATAATCCAGATCACCTATTTGAGCTCTCTGTTGACGGTGGTGCCTTTGTCTCTGTGAAAGGCGGATATCAAGATGCTTTCACTGCAGCAACAGGATCAGGTCCCAGATGGAGTTGGGACCATGATGGTGATGGGCCAGGAGACGGAGATGGCGACGGAATCGGTGACTGGAATGGACCAGTACTCTTTTGGCGCTACTATTGGCCTGGTTTACCGGCAGGTATCCATACATTTGAGTTTCGATATAGTGATGACGGCGGTCCATGGTACGGCGAAATAATCACCGTCGTAGCTGGTCCTAGTGCAAGAAGCTTGAATAAATGGTTCATAGAATGGCAGGAGAGGGAAAATGTCATTCACATCCTTGTCTTTGATGACGCAGGAAGACCAGGACAGCCTCCAGCGGAAGTTGCTGTAGATCAACCGATCATCTTCGGATTCGAGTGGGCTGACGGATCTGTTGAAGACCTGCAAGCATCGGTTGACGACCCAGATCACCTATTTGAGCTCTCTGTTGACGGTGGTGCCTTTGTCTCTGTGAAAGGCGGATATCAAGATGCTTTCACTGCAGCAACAGGATCAGGTCCCAGATGGAGTTGGGACCATGATGGTGATGGGCCAGGAGACGGAGATGGCGACGGAATCGGTGACTGGAATGGACCAGTACTCTTTTGGCGCTACTATTGGCCTGGTTTACCGGCAGGTATCCATACATTTGAGTTTGGATTCAGTTATGACGGTGGCATAGATTGGTTCTACGAACTAATTACCGTCCAAGTTAGTTAGAAGGATGCAAATTGAGTGTTGTAGCGGGATTCAAAAGGCCGCCAACATCCTCTTTTTTTTGCTGGAGCCTCGATAGTTATATTCATTGTTTTTCGTTACTCTATACTATGAAAATTCACTATCCTGGAAAGACTTCTTAGAAAAACCCTCATCCAGTTCTAAAAACCCCCTGCAAAACAAGCTTTCACCTCTGTTGAAGATTCGCTATTCTTAGTCTTCTAAAATGCCCAAAACTCCAGACTGAGATATTAGCAATCAGGATGTAGAAGAAATAGATCAAGGTTATGATTACTCCTGCCGAAGGTCGTACTAATCCCCAGTCCGGGCTTTCTGGTGGATATATCCAAAAGTAATCGGGTCTAGGGGACAGAGCTCGGATGAGTATTGGCCAGAAGAGGATTATTGTGGCCACAAGAAGTACAAAATATATCAATTTTCTCAAACCCAGTCTCACAGCTAGCTCTGAATGTGCCTTGGGAGATTTAGCAGTGCTTACAGCAATAAGAAGGAGCCATGAAAGCGCTATAAGGATATTCATCACGGTCAAAGGCATCATAATGGAAAGTTCGGTCCAACCACCTAATGGATCTAGACGAAGACTTACGGTCAAAGGACCGAATAAGGGGACGAGGGCTCCAATAATCGTGCCGGACAATAAAAATAACTCGGCATAGTGGAAACGAAATCTTGCCATAATTCTCCCCGAAGGAAGAATTAGCCTTTGCAGAGATATAAGATTTACTGGGTAATTGTATTAGATTAGACTTCATCCAATTATTAAGACATCAACAGAACGAGAATTATTTCTTGTTATCACAATCATACCGAGTAAGAGGCAGTTCTCCAGTCTTTGACATCGAAGCCGGCTTTCAAATGCAATCTTATGGAGGCCATGTTGTCTGGATTGATTGTTGTATAAATTCGATCAATGTTGGATCTTTTGGCATGTTCTGTGAGCTTGCGTAGAAGGGCGAGCCCTATTCCTCGTCTTCGGAACTTCTTCTTAACAACAACGTATTCGATCCAAAGCAATCTATCAAACCCACGCATAAAATTCAGCGTTTGACTGACCACGTAACCGATAACCTCGCTATCTTCAGCAACAAAGCTACTCCCAGTTTTAAGATAGAATTCAAATCTTGCGCGGGTTACTTTTCTTCCTTCTTCTAGTTCTCTTTGATATTCCTGGGGGTCTCTGTCTTTCAAGGACTCCAGGTACTCACCGTAAGCCTCTTCAAAAAGGTCTTTGAAAGCCCCATAATCCTTATCTTCAATCTGCCTTATGATCATCTGTCGCACCACATTGCGTAGCTTTCCCCACACATTTTCATTAAGAACCTTCAGATCGTTTTTTTCTGAGCCAATCGTAGAAGGAAACTACCAAACAGGAGACGATGTACCAAAAGATTATGTCTATAGCAAGATTTATCGGAAAGAACCCCAACGGTAATGGTTCAGGCGGGAGTGTGGTTCCCCACGACGCGACAGTCGTAAAGAATGATAATGGAAATCCGTGATATATGAGGATTGGAAAAACGTGGATCTGGGGGGCCAATGTGAGGTACCAGATCCATTGGTAGATTGAGCTGAATACAAAGGAATAGGCAAAAATCGCTATCTTCTTCTTATCCGGTTTAAAGAACTGTTTGATTGTTTCTTTTTTCATCAGGTTGATTATGTCATAGATTCTTATAATAGTTTCATAAAGAGCTTTCAGACTAATATCATCCAATTGGTAGAACACCAGAACGAGATTGGAATCGCAGGAAATCTTGGATGAAAATCACAACAATCAGTATTGACGAAATCTTGTAAGCCCATCAGGATTTGATCATTAGATTTTTAAGTAACCTCTAATATAGGGGCGGCCGAGCCATAAAGGAGCCTAATTATAGGGGAGGGGCGTTTAGTGAAGAAAAGAGTAGGACTTATTCTAGGAGTATTTATGATGTCTACCATACTTGGTGTATTTCTCTCTGCATTTCCGGTAAGTGGACAGCAAACGGGCGGTATAGTCACGTATGCGTGGCTAGAAGACACAAGAGTTATGAATCCTTGGACGATCAGCACAACCTGGGAAGCATATATTGCTATGTTGGTTTATGACTCCTTATGGGAGACAGATCCGGAAACCTTGATTGTGGAACCTTTGTTATGTCACACTTGGGAAAAAGCAGACGCTGATGGCAAGGAGTGGCTCGTCTCTATATATGACAACGCAACATTCCACGATGGACACCCCCTAACCGTAGAGGACATAGTTTTCAACTGGATGTTTGCCAAATACGCAGGGACTTATAGAACTGCTTTAATCGAAACCTATCTGGAAAGTGTAACGATTGTAAATAGCACCACGGTAAAGTTCACCTTGAATCAAGTATATGCTCCATTCCCAATCGGGATGGACTTCTTTATAGTTAAAACAGAAGACTGGGACGACTTTGTTGTTAACTGGTCGGGCGACGTTTCCAACATGACAGAACCGTGGATCATAGATACTACAGCTCTTTTGGCAGAAGACATGCTTGGAACTGATGACCCACTTCAAGGAACTGGTGGCTTCAAATGGATCAAGAGGATTCCTGGACAGTTCATCGAGCTAGACGCAAATCCGGACTACTGGCATCCTAGATTTCAACCAAGAGTAGATAAGCTGGTAATGAGAATCATTTCAAACCCAGCTGCACAACTGCTT
>JBHLKK010000090.1:0-5094 GCA_048886745.1 Candidatus Hodarchaeota archaeon
ATCTTTGTAGGCTTTCTCGGTTTTCGGACTCTGGTTTTCACGATTGTAGGTTTAGCAATGGCTGCAGTAATTGGCGTGTTCGCTTTATTAAGCAGAATGGCCTCGTGGCCTGAAGAGGCAATTACTGAATTAATTGATCGGGATCGTGTGCCTGAGGTAACTGCACGCGAAGTGGGAAAACTTGAAGCGCCGGAGCCTTCATCGTTCTTCGGAACTGCGTGTCCTTATTGTGGTCATGGAAATCCAAGAGATGCGGAATTCTGCATAAGATGCGGCCAAACCCTGGATTTAACCGATGATGTAGCTCAGTACTAAGACTTAATATCTTCTCCTCATCTGAGATCTTTAGAGATTGATATTCTGGGATATTTCATCATTCTTTTTGGAATAAATCTTTCAGAAAATTATTAAAGCTATGAATAACGCAATAGGGAAAAGATTTCCTTCCCCCTTTCCCCTCCCCTTTTTTCCCTTCCCCTTTTTTTGGATTCTGAAAAAACGCTTTGCATAGAATTCTTAGATCAGCCCAAAAGGATAACAACTCTTGGCTTAGCTTATATATAATTATTAGGACGCCAGCAAAATAAGATGTTCAAAAAGCTTATGTTTATTTTAAACGCTGACCGCATCCCACACAGAATTCCGCATCAGTTGGATTCTCATGACTACAGCCTAGACACTTGATTTCGGAGATTATTATAAACTTATTTCCTTCATTCTTAAGCGCTTCTAGCTCTATTTCTTCTGCTAATTCCTCGGTGTCATAGACTACTCTAGCAACTGTTCCCGTTGTGTTTATTATAGACCCGGTTGTGCCTATCACAATTGGGAACATTGTTGGTTTGAAGTTGGTGAAGCAGGCTACTCCCATAACTCCTGAAACAATGACCATTATTGGCACCAAGAATGTCATGTTTGCTTGTGCGAGGGTTGTAAAAACTGTGAGCCCTATCATTCCGCCCAACATTGTGTATGTCTTTCCTATAACAGGCCAAAGCCTTATGGTTTGTTGACTGCTTTTTTGCATTCTGGAGGCTATTGCTTTGAAGAATACGCCGACTAGAACCATCATCATTACTCCAAATGTGTTCTGCAATATCAAGAGAATCCAGCCAAAACTGTTTAGGTAAATATGGGTGACCCATGAAAAACTTGGGAATCCAACAAAGTATCCAAATATGCGTTCATAAGAATAAGTAACCATAACAAGCGAGAACGTGTGAGATAAGATACTTAAGAAATAAGCAAGACAGGCGAAAGCCGAAGTAGCTTTGAATAGGCTTTTGGCCTTAACAGTGATATCAGAGTTCTCACCTGATCTCTGAGCCGTTTTATAGATGGAGATTACGACAAGCATTATGGAAATGAAAAAGATTGTAGAATTAATAATTCCGGTCAAAGAAGATCCGGAAGTTAGATAGAACCAATCTTCTATGATATTATATTCTCTAGAATATTGGCTTCCATAAACCAAGTAAGGTGGTGTATAATAGTAGTAAAAATCTATTATATGAAGACCAAAGGGCGGTGTTTGAATGATGGAGAATAGCAGGGGAGAATCGGGTGAAATAGGAAAGGACATTATTAGTGAAAAAATGATCGTCATAACAGCACTAATTATGATGAGAACTTGACCAAATAGTCCGGCCAAACTACGCTCCTCAAACATCTTTGTTCCCCCACAGAATATACTGTAATAAACCATAGTCCTGAGAGACTTAAGTTCTCCGTTCCAAAAGGAACACCAATAATAAGAATTGATCGTAATAGAACATCATTCCAAAGGAAATCCGATACCAAAGCACCGCATCTTCCAATTAGTTCTAGACTACTAAGAACTTTACTATTATTGGACCATTGACTTCTCTAAACTTGGATTATGAGCGAAAAAGAGGTCTTAGATCGGCTTTCATCCAATTGCCAAACCATCCGCAAAACAAGATTTCAAAGCTCTAAAAAGTTTTAAGGTCTAATTCTTCATATTCTTTCTTACCATGACAAGAATCGATTTTGAAGAGCTCGAACAGAATATCATCGATCGTAATTGGTTTCGCTTTGGTGACAAAGAATTCGAATGTCCTGGAATAAGAGAAGAAGAAATAAGATTTTACCTAGAGAAGGATAAGTTACCATCTCCGTGCGATAAATGTTACAAGGCTTTAATCTTCTGGGAAGCTGGCTACTCGGAGGATAACATTACAGATTTCCTGCGAATGATTGATTCATTTGAAGATGAATTCAGGGGAAAGCTAAACAAGGGAGTTGCTGTCTTCTATTTCAGAAAGAAAGCCAGAATGCTGAGATTTCTCAAGCATTTGAAAAGGAAAATGAATGAATTTAACGTTAAAGGTAGAATTCAATGGAGAAGGGCTTGTAGAGTATATCAGGCATTGAAACCTGAGCTTTGGAAAAATCAAAAGGAGTTTGCTCCCGATACCTGACTATTTTCCTGAACAAGAAGATTTTCCAATAGTTCACTTTTTATAAGACATGAATGATATACGCCGGAGAGGTGAGTAATTTATGTCAGGAGAAGAGGGATATACTGATACTGGGTCTGAACCATATATTGGAACATGGCCCACACCAGAGTATAGAATTGCCACTTTCAATCTGGAGAATCTCGATAAGAATGTTGAAGACCCACCATGGGATAAACGTCTTAGGATTCTTCGTCCGATGATTGAAAGGATAGATGCTGATCTCTTATTCTTACAAGAAGTCAGTAATTTGGAATCTCTTGAAGAGCTTTTGGAGAATACGAAGTATTCGGATTATTATCTCCATCATACGAAGAAGAAAGATAGCGAGGAACCATTCAAAAGGCGAAACTTGGTAACTCTGAGCAGATTACCCATTGAGAACTGTGAGCAATACTACCATAAACATGTTGATGCTCCCATGTGGCGCAGTGCTACAGCTTATCCAGAACAGCATGAAGCCAGAGAGTACAGTTGGGAACGCCCAATCCTTCACTGCCATGTAATACTACCCAATGGCCGAATACTGCATGCCATAAATCTCCACCTAAAATCCAAAACGCCAAGCGATATCAATGGGCAAAAGCACGGGTTTACCTGGAAATCACATCAAGGATGGGCCGAAGGTTTCTTCATCTCAATGCTAAAACGTGTTGGACAGGCCTTAGAAACTCGAGTTCTCTTAGAGAAATTGATGAAAGATGATCCTTATAATACTCTGATTGCTATTGGCGGCGATTTTAACGCAGATATCGGGTCGCTGCCGTTCCAGACAATTGTTGGAAGCGTTTTAGAAACCGATAACCCCGATCTGCAGTGTAGCGTAATGATTCCATGCGAGTTCAATGTCCCCGCTGAACAACGGTATACACTCTTTCACAGAGGAAAAGAATGTATGATTGATCACGTCATTGTTTCGCAAGCCCTTTTTGCATACTGGACCGAGACTGAAATCTTTAACGAAGTCCTTCCAGACGAATCTTTAGCATACAAGGGGGATAGGCTGTTTCCTGAATCAGATCATGCTCCGGTGGTCGCTCGATTCCGCAAAGATCCTAAATGGTTTGGTGAAACCTCGTAGAAGTTATCATTAAAATATCCAATTCTAACCGCTATCACAGAAATTGGCAAGTTCTCTAAGATCGCGATCCAACTGGGAATAAACTTCCGGAAATTCTTCTTCTGTAAACACCCCAATGGCTTCCTCATAGGCTTTCTGTGCTCTGCCACAGTTCTCAGCCTTATCTTCTACCTCAGCAAGTACTCTATATGCATTACCGAGATACTGTTGGGTTGTTGCATGATCTACTGGAAAACCTTCAAGCGTAAACACTTTGAGGGCTTCTTTACAGGCTTTGACCGCTCTTTCACAGTTATCAGCCTTGTCTTCTGCCTTGGCAAGCGCTGTGTATGCGACTCCGAGATATCTCTGGCTGTCAGCATATGCACTTGGGTAGTTCTCAAGATTAACCACCTTGAGGGATTTTTTATGCGCTTCGATTGCCCTATTGCTGTTTTCAATCCTATCTTCCACATCAGCAAGGAGTCCGTATGCAGTCCCAAGAGTTGTCTGAGTGCTAGAATATTCAATTGAGAATTCTTCAGGATTAACCATTTTGAGGGCTTCTTCACTTGCTTTGATCGCTTTTTTACAGTTCATAGCCCTGTCTTCTACCTCAGCAAGAGTTCCGTATGCGTGTGCGAAATTGATCTTAACCTTCACATACTCAACTGGGTAACGTTCACGACTAAAAACTCTAAGTGCTTTTTCATAGGCTTTAAGCGCTAAATAGCAATTGCTAACTCTGTTTTTTACTATACCGAGAAAGACATATGCTCTTCCGAAAAAATTCTGTGTTTTTCCGTATTCCATGGGGAATTCTTCAAATGAATACACTTTGAGGGCTTCTTTACAGGCTGCAATTGCTCTATTACAGTTGTCAACGTAATCCTTTGCATAAGAAAGGATGTTGTAAGTAACCGCGAGATTGAACTGAGTTTTGGCATATTCCTTTGGAAAGCTTTCAAGAGTAAACACTTTTAGGGCTTCACTGCAGACCTCAACAGCTCTGTTGCAGTTTTCAACCCAATCTTCTTGCCAGGCAAGGACCCTGAATGCATCTCCAAGTTTACACTTTGTCCTTGCATATTCTGTTGGGTAACTTTCACGTGTAAACACTTTTAGGGCCTCCCCATAGGCTTTGATCGCGTTTATACAATTCTCCTTTTCTTCCTGATAGAATGAGAGTTTTACATGAGCATCTCCGATCTTCCTGTTTGTATCGGCAAACAAGACCGGATCGTACTTAATTGAAATTGACTCCAGCATCTCTCTGTAAATCTTAATGGCTGAATTGAGGGATTCAACACCTTCTGTGAAGTCTGCTAATTCCTCAGCCTTGGATACATATGTTTCTGCGGCCATGCTGTGGACGTCACTCGATACCTTAGAGTCTTTCTGTTGGATGAGAAGTCCTTTGACTCTTTCTTTATCTACCACTCCCAGTTCTGTGGCAACTTCAAGTGTTCGGAAGGCCCTATCCAGGATATTATGGAACTTTCTGCGGGTCACATATACTGCGTTTTCGGTGATCCCAAGCTTTTTGGCAATGTC
>JBHLKK010000091.1:0-5057 GCA_048886745.1 Candidatus Hodarchaeota archaeon
TTTCCCTGCTGTCCTGTAAAATTATATGGGGTTTTTCATAAGGTTGAGCTTGCCGCCTTTGGTATGTTCTGCGAATTATCCCACCGAAATGCTTACTCAGCAGAAAATGTTATAGATTGCTTTGTTGACTTTTCGGGTCAAACATTCTATCTTGAGAGCAAACCCGAAACAGTGGCAAAATGGATTGTTGAGGTTGGAGGGGTGCTCAAAGTTGCTGGCGTGAAACCAGTAATCGAGGTGTGCTATCTTTTGGGATACTTCCCACGAGAGCAAAACTAACTCTTAGTTTGCAAAGTTTTTTAATATTCCTCTACAATAGAGCAGTCAAAAATCCTGTGGGAAATGATATGCGATTCACAGCAAAAAGAATGGATGTAATTCCACCGTCTGGAACTCTTGATATGTTTGAGAAAGCTAGTGAGTTGGAGCGTTCCGGGAAAAAAATCATTCATCTGGATCTAGGAGAGCCTGATTTTATTACTCCCGAAAGCATCAGGAAAGAGGCAATCTTAGCGCTTGAAAAGGGGTTCACTCATTATACCACAAGCATTGGGATTCGTGAGCTCAGAGAAGCGATTGCTGAGGATCTCAAAACCCGAGATGTAGATATCCAGCCTGAAAAGGAGATCATCGTAACCTCTGGGGGAAAACATGCAATCATGTGTGCAATGTTGGCTACAATCAATCCGGGAGATGAGGTCCTCATACTCACACCAGCGTGGCCCACATACTCTGTCATAATACGAATGGCTGGGGGAATCCCGGTAGAGGTTCCTACTAGTGGAACCTACTCTCTGAACGAGGAGACTCTTAAGAAGTCACTGAGCGATAAGACAAAGCTTATTGTGGTAAATTCCCCAAACAATCCTACCGGAGGAATATTGACCAAGGAAGAAATGAAGGCAATAGCCGATTTGGCTACCGATAAGGATCTACTTGTATTGAGCGATGAAATATATGATAGGTTCGTCTATGATGGCGAGAAACAAGTTAGCATGGGTTCATTCTCCGATCTCATGTCTCGCACAATACTGATTAACGGTTTCTCCAAAACATATGCGATGACAGGTTGGCGGCTGGGATATGCCGCAGCACGGAAGGAAATAATCGCCAACATGCTTAGGATTCAGCAAAACAGCACAACTTGCCCAACAAGTTTCGCACAAAAGGCCGCTCTAGCTTCATTCAGGGAAGGTGAATACAGCGTAGGAAGGATGATAGAAGAATACGATCGCAGGAGGAAGATTGCTGTCAGCATGATAAATGACATAGAAGGTATCAGCTGTTCTTTGCCCAAAGGTGCGTTTTATGTTTTTCCTGATATAAGCAGTCTTGGCTTAGACTCAAAGACCTTAGCAATGCAGTTTCTGGAGGAAGCTGGCGTCTCTACCATTCCAGGATCAGTGTTTGCGTGGGAAGGACATATACGAATATCATATGCAACTTCTGCTGAGAATATCATTGAAGGTTTCAATAGAATCAAGGGAATGCTCGAAAAGTTGAAGTCCTGAAAATCTGAAGTGTTAAACTTTCGAATTCTACAAAGATACCTCTGAGAATCATAACCGGCCAATCACAAATACTTAAATCAATGAAAATTCATAATATGCAATTGTAGGATTTGGTAGAAATGGCCGTTGACGTCCTCCTTTCCGTTCTTATTAATAGTATACCGATTATTGTTGCCATTCTTCCGTATATCTTATTAAGATCAAAACCAACCTTCAGAAAGCTATATGCAAGACTGTTATTGTGTTTCATTTTCTTTTGGGCCTTCTACTATATACTCCCTGGATTACTGTACGATTTCCTGTTTCTCCAGAACGACCCCTCTTATACCACTCACTCTTTATTTGAGGTCCAATCCCTTGCCGATATGGGACAGATGGCATCATACTTCCTAGTGATGACTGTAGAGTTGATGTCCAACATTTTCTCATTCATTGCTGTTTCATGGCCATTCATATTCGTAGGAGCTCCATTACTTAGTGTCGGAATCTTGATTATCAGGCTAAGAAAAGAAGATGGATCCTTTAGGGAGAAACTTGGCAATCTCAGCTTCGATTACCGAATGAATCCTATACAGAGAATGAAAAAAAGAATACTGACCACAACTTGGAGAGAAGAAAAGGAATTCCTAAAACTGCTTATTGTACTGCTTCCGCTCACTCTCTATATATTGACTGGAATCATCAACATTGTTGGGGTAACAGAGAATCCTATTACTACTTCCCAGACCAATCTTGGTTGGTTTATAGAAGTTTTTCTAGTATATCTAACTCTGCCTCTCATAGCTGTCTATATACTCTACTCCAGCAATACATCTTATGAAGGTAGACCTGTTGGTGAAAGGACAAAAGAGTCAACATTTCAAAATCTTATGGCCGTTGGACTTGTTCTTTCGATGCTGAGCGTTATTCTGTTTATCCAACAGGCATCTATTACACCCGGTTTGGGATTTCTCTCAACAGTTCTCTATTTTGTCTCATATTACACTATGTTAAGTATAACATTCATAGCATTTCTTCCTCTCTTTGAAGCAATAGCATCCTTCATCTTGGTGAAGATCTGTTCAAGTCTGAAGCCAAAGATGGGGGACTTTCAAACACCTGTGACTTCTAGAAAATTGACGTATACAATCGCGTTTTCTATAATGATGTTTGGTTTCAGTTTCGTCTTCAACTTCCTCATCTCTTCTGGATGGTTGGCTGTAACGGGAGGAATCTCAAACCTCGATCCCTGGCTTTTGGTTGGAGGTACGCCAACAATGAGTGAGCAATTGTTTTTGAGCGGAAACATAATAATAAGCGCTATCTTCCTCATTGGCGGACTTGTCCTATGGGGATTTATAAGTGGCTGGCTGTCTCGGCTGCTTCCTTCAAGCTTCGTTCTTACGGTTTTGATCTCCTATTTCTTAACAATCATGATTGGAGTTATCGGTCTGGGCATACCCTTCTTCATAATGCCGGCAGAGACCTATTGGATAACACCGTCGCCCAGCCTTATAGACACACCGACCTTTTCATTATTCACGGTCAGGACCGCATTATTGAGGATAGCAACGGGCGGAGTACTCGCATTCGACATCATAGCCACTCCGTTTAATATCTTGAAATCGCTGCTTGCCATAACGTTCTTTGCCTTTGTGTTCCACTATTGGAAGAATCCTTTCAAAATAAGGAAAGAGATTCTTGATTCTCAGGTCACGGAGGCAGTATATTCAGAGTTCCCAGAATATCCGTCAGAATCAGAAGTCTTAGCTGCTAAGAATGGCTTCCTATTCGATCTAAGAGAAGATATAGCTCTCCTTTCTCCCAAAAAAGATACGGCGAGGACCTATAAACTGATAAGAAAGACGCCTCACACGTTCGGGCAATTGCTATCTAAGACTAAGGTCCCAGCTGAGCGGCTCTATGATATACTTAGTGAGCTCTATAAATACAAGGTTCTGGGGATTTCATCTTCTGAATTCTCCTTCACTTACTATCGCGCTACGCTTCAGGCCCTCTATATCGTTACTCATGATGGAAGGAATGTGTTCAGCTATTCATTCATAGAGACTGCCACTGAACCTACTCTTGTGGCAGGTATGCTATCTGCTATTTCATCCTTTGTGAAGGAAACTACAAGAAGCAGAGACCTTCTAAGGACTATTGACCATGGAGATACAACACTTCTGGTAGAATATGGCAGCCACATCTTTGCTGCGCTTCTGGCAGATCGTGAAACTGCTGAGCTGAGGCTGAAACTAAGAGATCTGGTCGGTGGCTTTGAGGAGGAATACTCTTCCGTGCTCCATTCTTGGGATGGCGATATATCGACATTCCAAAAGGAAGCTCAGCGAGTTAAGCAGCTATTCGCAGAATAGATAAATTTTAATAGATTCAATAACTAAACTCAATAACGGGGTGGTAATTGAGGGAAGATCTTTGAATGATGCTAGAACTGATGACAGTGGAGATCTGAAAGGCAGCTATAAGTGGCTATTATTCACTATGTTTCTTCTTGTATCTCTTGCTGCAGCTATTCTCCTAATAGGTGATGAACGTCTGTTCTACCTCATAAACCAAACACTGGCGAACCCGGTATTGGACACAGTAGCACCGCCCATAGCAAGCTATGGAGCATTGACTCTATTTGTGATCGGTGCTATTTTGCTTGCCACAAGAAGAAATACGGAATCGAGAATGGCTCTCCTACTAATGGTTGCAAGTTTCTGGCTTGTAATATTCTTCGGTAGTAGTCTGAAAATATATTTTGGTAGACCTCGTCCTTCTCAGACCCTAAACTATACTCGCAGGCTAGCTCCTCAGTTTGGGGACACTTCCTTTCCCTCAGCAGATACCATGCTGGCATTCTTTGTATGGACATTCATTGCGATCAAATATAATCGATTCAGAATACCCCTCTTGGTTTTCGCCGGACTGGTAGGTTTCCTAAGGATTTATGTTGGAGTGCATTATCCATCAGATGTAATTGCCGGTGCTTTAATTGGAACTGCCATAGGCGCATTTGTTCTACTTATAGAATCATTATTAGAAAGGCTTTTGACATCCCGGAAGATGAAAGTACCACACACGATTCCGAACCAACAAAAGCAGCCTAACATGGGCTTAGTTTGAGCCTGCATTTCATAGACTCATACGTACTTTTCTTATTTGCATGATCCATTTGAGAGATATGACTGGATACCAAAACCAAGTCAAGAATCAGTTTCGTCTATTTTTTCTTTGAAAATATGGAAGCAGATTATCCACATGCTTTATCATAATGATTTCCGTTAAGTCGAAAAAAGAGGGCATGTTAGAAATATGAACACCAGCAGAGCCATTAATCACTATCAAAATCCTGTACCATAGGCTTTTTAAGGGCAACTCTCCCCTTAAAGAGCAATACTTGAAAAAGGAGAGAGGTTAAATGGTTCGATATAAGTACGAGGAAATCCCGTATTTCTTCATAATGGTTGCCGTTGGTTTTCTTATTGTTGGAGTATTAAACATTGCTCAAGTAACAGACTTCGGAGCAGGCTGGTGGTATTTCCCAGTCATATTTTGCTC
>JBHLKK010000092.1:0-5029 GCA_048886745.1 Candidatus Hodarchaeota archaeon
GGAGGTCTTATGCTTTTTTTCAATCTATCCGCCTTAGCATGGTCAGTGGGGATCTCATGCCCGCAGGATCCTTGGTGGGGAAACGGAGAATACAGGGCTTGTATGAATCTTAGATTAGCTTTCGTAGCGATAGAATCAGTTGCATCGATAATGGGAATACTTGTTATCATCTTGACTTCTATGTGGGATAAAGACCGTAATTACCTATTCGCCTTCATTGTCTATGTTTTGGCAGGTTTCAATAGTATTTTCGGAATTTTTCACGCAATCTCTGTTTATTATGGCCTCGGCTTTGGGAGTCTGATTGTGTTCAGTGGGTTGTTGGTCTTCTCGGGAGGAGCGATGAAGTATAAGAGATATATGAAGGCTCCTACTTCAGGAACGCATTTATCCACATCTGATAACCAAGAACGGTTGGAGGAGGTATAAGCCCAATCAGAGATACGAGATATAGAAGAGAAAGCTAGGAGGTAATGCACGAGCAGGATACCGAGTATTGTGTAAGTTGCGAAGAGCAAATACCCGATGATGCAACTTTTTGTGTTGAATGCGGTGTATCACAAGAAACAGATCAGGAACTCTATTGAATCTAATATAGCGTGGGGTGATTCTTGATTGGAGAGAAACAAGATTATCTCATTCAAATCCACCAAATCGTATAACTTTACAAGAGTATTTCTGCTTCTCGGTGGATTTCTTATGTTTATTGGCAATTATACCTCAGTAACATGGCTACTTGAGATGGGGTTCATAAGTCCGCTTTTGGTTCCCCTTCAATATTTCGATCTGGCAGGAGGGATATTCTGTCTTCTCATGGCTTTTCTGTGGAGTGAGAGATTTATGAAAACTGAAAAACGTGCAAGAATATTAAACGCATTTGTGGTGGCCTTGGCAGGTCACAATGCCCTATTTGGGCTCTCTCAAGCTCTATCTTATAGTGGCATTCTTGCACCCCTTTTTGGTGTAATGATATTTACAGGGGGAATATTTGCAGCCGGAGCGAGTTTTGTCGGTTACTTTTTAGTGTGGCGGAGATCAACCCGGCGAAATACTGAAAGAAAAATAGAAGATCCCAAGAGATCATTTTTCAACAGCGAGTAGTGCCGATCTGTCAAGAACTATTCTTTTTAGTCCCTGAACTCGATCTTTCCACTTTTTTGATACTATTACCGCAGCCAGTTCTTTCTCACCTATGTTGAAGATCTTGCAGAGATCTGAGAACTTCTCTTCATTCTGTATGTCCAGAAGCTCGTTTTTCTCGCTACCTTTCATGAATTTGATGATTCTGGTCATTCCCATTTCAACTACTCTTTCTAAATCACCTATTGTAAGCAAGGCTATATGTCTAGTATCGGGTTTTATGCCAGCTATTTCTAATGCTATGCCAATCTGGCGTTGAGCCGATGCATACAGAAGTATCTCAACTCCCATTTTGTCTGAGATGTTTCTCCCTTGCTCAAACGCCTTCAGAGCGTGGAAGGCTGCAAAAAACAGGTGCTCCCATGTGGCGATATAGTCGGCATTAAAGACCTGAAAAACCACATTCAATTCTTTGGAGAGTTGTTCTAGTTCCTGAAACAAATCAGATTGCTCGAATTCATGGTTGGTTATAGCTGTAATGCCCACAAATTTCTTGCCAAAATCGGGTCCTTCAAGTGTTTTTATGATCACAGTATAGCCCTCATTTTTCAAGAACCAGGATTTCGATAAAATAACTCAGAATGGGAGGGTCAATTCCAGTTTTGTTCAGTTCTTCAATAATCTCTTGGTTGCTTTTGCCTTCTTCTTTCATTCTTTGCACGATCTTATCTAAGGTTTCTTTTACCTCCCAAGGATAGATTATCCAGTCATCCGTATCTGCGATGTAGAAGTCGGGTGTAAAGATCGACCAGGATTTCTTATGAAGGCAAGCAACCTTTATTTCCTTCGTGGCTTTTTCCTTTAGATATTCTACAGCAACCGCCAAGCTCTTTCCGGTATCTGATACATCATCACAAACCAGTACACGCTTATCCTTTACGTCGGTGGAAACGGGTTGGGTTATCCTTGGGGTTTCTGCTGTTTTCGCTATGTCAGTGTAGAATTCGATTTTCAGGTTGGCTGTCTGCTTGTTTGAGAGGAGATCAGACATTATTCGGCCAACTACCCAACCACCTCTTGCTATTCCTAGGATAATGTCTGGTTTGAAGCTGCTTTTTTGGATCCTTTCGGAGAGCTCCAACAGCATGGTATATATTTGATTCCAGTTGGGTGAGAGATATTCGACCAAAGGAGTCACCAAGCGGTGGATATTTGCATTTGTGGTTCAAAAATATTGTGATTAATCAGAAGGGTAACGTCCAGAATGCCCAAGAAGGTAGACCCACAAAGAACCTGATATATACTAGACCTATTAGAATGAGCGTTAAAATGACAATAACTGCGTAATCCTTTCCTCCCATCTTGAGTGGATGGAGATAAGTCCTGTTCTTCGTGGAGCCAAAAGCTCTGCTTTCAAGGCTTTCGGCAACCGATAATGCTCTCCTTATCGATCCTATTATGAGTGGCACAATTATCGGGATAAAATTCCTGATACGTTTGATGATATTTCCCCGTTCTAACTCCAAGCCTCGAGACATCTGAGCTTCCCTTATGGTTTGCGCCTCTTGGGCTATTGTGGGCACATATCGTATTGCCATGCTCATGGCAAAAGCAAAGCTAAAGGGGATTCGCATTTGGATTAGCGCCTGGGCAAGGTCGTCTGGATGAACTGTTAGGAAGAATATAGAAAAGGCCGTCATCAAAGCCACCAGACGGGTGACCATTGCGACGGCAAAAGTAACTGTTGTGAAGATTGTGTTTATGACCGCAATAAAGAGTATAAAAATGACCAGTCCACGCATGCTCCTAGCCCATTCTCTTATGGATCCGGCCAGAATAATTATTGGAATGAGGGCTAGTAGAAGGATTACAAGAGGAACAAGTTCTGCAAAGATTAAACTAAGCGCAGAAGCAATGATCGCAAGATATAGTTTTGCTCTTGGGTCTAGATTATGTATCGGGGTATTTTTCCTTTTGAATCTGAATGCTTCAAATAGAGAAATTGCTCTCTCACTCATTTCTCTCCCCCCACGTTTTGAAGGATATATGAAGCCAACTCGTCTGGTGTAGTTAGATTCTTTGGAAAAGCTTTTCTTACTTCATTTAGCTTCAAAGAGAGCTCAGTTATTTGAGGAGGAAGCAGACCTGCAATGTCCAAAATGTTTGGTTTTGTCAAGACTTCTTTTGATGGACCATCTGCAACAATACGACCGCCTGCCATAATGATTGCCCGGGGGAAGTTTCGAACAGCAAATTCAACATCATGTGTTACAACAAAGATCGTCTTTCCTGCCTTTCTGAATTGCTCGATCAAGCGAGCTAATCTTCTTTTCTGAGATGCATCTTGGCCTATCGTCGGCTCATCTAGTATCAGCATCTTTGGATCGGCGCATATAACGGAGGCTAGCGCAACTCTTTTTCGCTCGCCACCACTTAGTGCAAAGGGAGATCTACTTTGATATCCCTCCAGGTTGAGGATTTCAAGAGTTTTGTCAATCCTCTCTTTTACAGCGGTCTCTTCAAAACCCAGATTTCTTAGGGTGAATAGTAGCTCCTTCTCAACGTTCTCACTAAAAAGCTGGTAGTCTGCATTCTGAAAGACAAAAGCAACCTTTCTGGCCAGTTGTGCAACAGACATGGTTCGGGTGTCTATGCTATCTATTAGAACCCTCCCTTGCTGAGGTTTAAGCAACCCGTTAAAATGCTTCATAAGAGTGGTCTTTCCCGCACCGTTTTCACCAAGTACCGTTACGACCTCACCGTCGCGTATTTCTAGCGATATGCCCTTTAGGGCCTGAGTACCGTTGGGGTAGGTGTACCAGAGGTCTTCTATCTGGATCATTTCAGATCAACCTCAGCAACATGTTCTTTGCCTCTTCCACCGATAGAGGGATTTCCATATCGAGACCTTTTTGCCTTAAGATCTTGAAGAGCTGAGCAATCTTCGGGATGCCTATGCCTAGCTTTTCAACCAAATCTGTTGAGAAGACTTCCCGGGGGTTCCCATCCAGAACTATGCTACCTTTATCCAGAATGATTGCTCGATCAGCGAATTTTGAAACCATCTCCAAACGGTGTTCGATAAGAATTATCGTTATTCCAGAGCGTTTGTTCAATTCATTTAGAAGTTCTAGGATATGCTTCGCGCTTACCGGATCAAGATTTGATGTTGGCTCATCTAGAACAAGGATTTTGGGCCTTAGGGTAAGCAGGGAAGCAATAGCGACTTGCTGTTGCTCTCCGCCTGACATTTCATAAGGCGCCTTTTCACTCAATTCTCGAATTCCCACAAGATCGAGGGTTTCTTCAACGCGTTTTTTGATTTCCTCTCTGGGCAATCCTAGATTCTCGGGGGCAAATGAAAGCTCTCGCTGAGCGTTTAGGGCGACCAGTTGATTTTCTGGGTTCTGAAATACGAGTCCAACTCTTTGTGCCAATTCATAGACCTGATGGTCAGCGGTATTAAGCCCATCCACAACAACTTCTCCCTTTAGCTCTCCTGCATGGAAGTGAGGGATAAGACCATTCAGACAACGACAGAATGTTGTTTTGCCGCATCCCGTTGGACCGGTTACCAGAACGAATTCGCCTTTATCAACTGCCAGGTCTATATCGTGAATAGCAGGTTGGCTACTGTTCGCATAGGTAAAAGTCAGGTTCTTCATTTGTATTAGGACCATAATTGAGTCTCCACGTGAAGATTTCTAGGGTGATCTCAGGCAGAATATGTTTAATAATCTTTATTGATTGCCTATCGTCAAGATATTGCCTACATAAATAGATTTATAGATTATCGAGTTCGAAGCGACAAGATCCGTTGTGTTGGTGTACATAATTCAAAAAAAAAGATATTTATTTGTGTTTTCGAAGATTATAATACGTAGGTAATACAATCAGGCAAGGGGTTTATAAGGGATTAGAAAATCGGGTCCATCCAAATGTTGGATTC
>JBHLKK010000093.1:0-5006 GCA_048886745.1 Candidatus Hodarchaeota archaeon
GCCAGAGACTGAGAAAGGAAAGCCATTGCAAGGTTTACCACAATACCAACGCTAAACAGAAGCAGAGACCAATCATCCACCGCAATGGGGGGCATTATGTGGGTTAGGTCACCTGACTCAAAAAGGTTGAGCAGCACAACGGACATAATGCTAAACGTGTTCATCAACCACAATGTTGAGAGTTTCGTCCTCCAATCACCCAATTTTCCACCACCTCCACAAAATGAAACGCAAAAAGTTATGTTTGCTTCTTTTAGTTCTTATAACTTGTGGAAAATTGAAACCATGCGCGCGCGTTAACTTTAGTCCTTATGCTTCAATACTTCGCTTATAATCAGATAGGTATGTATAGCTATCATATCCGCATGATATTTCTCTATTGATGGCTTATGTTCACCCATTTGAGCGTATTCAACTACTTGACGCAAATAAGATTCCAAATATTCTATTTCAGCGCACAAGAATTTCCTTTCTTCACCAGCAACTTTTTGATCGAAAAATGCACATAAACGATTAATGAACTGGGGGTCACCGACTTCAAATATTCTACCATCTTTCATTTGGTATGGCTCAGCTCCAGGTGCAAATACATTATCTGCTAGCAATTTGAGCATCTTCCTGCATGAATGCCCCACTTTGTTCCAATCAGCCGGATTAGTACTTGTTAAGTTTAGAAAGAGGGATTGAGATTCATCGGCGAGCTTCTTATCGAGCTTAGCTAACTTTTCATCCGTGTTTTTTCTTATTTCTTCCATCAAATATTCAACAGCTCCACCATACTGCAACTCAGCAATTATGTCATTCAAGAAGAAGAGACAAGAATCAACTATTTCGCTTAATATTCTCTCCAAGAGTTCTACAGTTACTAGAAGAATTTCACCTTGCCTCGAAATTCTCATGGTTTTGTTCCTTCTGAAAAAACTACGTAACATATGAGCCGGATAAGGAATTTTTGCACTTCTGAAATCACGTTGAACAAGTCCACTTCGTTCATACTCACAGGAGATATTACGATAGAATGGAAGCTCATCTCTCATTAAATATCCTGATAACTCGCGTGAAATCCATTGTTTTTTGTCATCTTTATTCAAGATATTAGCTATTACTAAGCTCGCCCTTAATACAGAAACAGCATCTCCCTTACCATTCAATATGTCTTTCCTAGTCTTGCGAGCAATTTCCAAAGCTTCTTCTCGAGGTGATGAGAATTTCCTTTTTTCCAAAATTATATCACCTTACTCAAATCTTTCGTTCACTATTTAAACTAATGTAATATTCGTCATATATTTGCATGCATGCATTTTACACACACGAAACTCCTTTATACCAATTTTCATAAAAGAGGGTTTGTGGTCACTTTGATAACCAATGTTGAAATTCAAAATTTTAAGGGAATAAAACAATGTAATATTGAGCAGATTAGAAGAATCAATTTTTTCATCGGTAAGAATGATGCCTGCAAGTCCACAATCCTTGAATCTATCTATTTTACTCTAATGGAATCTATTGAGGGGCGTCTTGGGGGAATTCTTGGACGAAGGTCAAATGTTTTTTTTGGGGCTAAAGAACTCTGGTATAACTATCAAATTGGGAATCCTATTCGAATAGAAACAGAATTTCAGAAAGCCAAATTAATTATGGAGATTCAAGCTATTAATATAAGAATCAGTGATTACGGTTTGTGCAATCTGTCATCGAAGCAGAAGACTCTACTGTTGAGAAAAAAAGTGCTGGAATCACTACAACTTACACTAGCGACCTGACAATAGGCACAAGAAGTTCGTATGGTAAAGGATACGTAGAAAATCTATCCGAAAAGTCCAGAGATGTAATAGCAAAATATTCCCAGCAATCAGCACTCTTAGATAATTCTGTCAAGAACGACATACAGTCAATTGAAGAATTATTGGGGGGTATAAAAGGCAGTGGATTAGATGAAGAATTTGGAAAATACCTTGATTCGATTTTTGAAAAAGGTAAATACTGGGAATTTATACCTCATCCCGAGAATTATCTAGAATACCGAGTGGCTTTTAGAAATGGTATACCTAGATTTTTGACTGGGCTGGGTGACGGAATTAAATATGCTATGCGAATCATAGGAACAGCTTTGATTGCTGATGATAAGGGTATTTTTATTGAAGAAATTGAGTCAAATCAACATCCCGCTTCATTAAGAAAATTAATTAGCTTTCTAATTGAAACTGCCTTTCGAAATAATCTCCAACTTTTTGTTACAACCCATAATGAGCCTGTTCTTCGGAATATTATTTATCATTTCAGACCTGAAGAAGGAAAATTGGATAAAAGAGCCAAGGACGTAAATGTTTTTCACGTCCAAAGAGAAGACAAAACAGGTATAGTCAGATGTGAGCCAATAGACATCTATTATTCAGAAGATTACAAAAAACTTACGGGCGATATTTACTGATGTGAGCGGGGAGCGGAGAGCGGAAAGCGGAGAGCGGGGAGACAGAGATAGGAAGAGAAGAGAGGATAAGAGATCAGACGAGTTGATACGACACCAGACCAGACGACAGGAAAAAAGAAGAGAGAGAAGGTTAAATTTTAACCCAAACGCGCGCGTATATTGGATTGGTAAACAAAATTCACTCGGTTCAATCCTATGGTAACACTTTTGGTATGTTCGGAAGTTTTAATACTAGATAAGAACACACTTCAAGCATAACGTGAGGTTATCTCGAAATGCCATATTGTTCTATATGTAAAAGAGTATATAGAGGTATAAGATGTTCTTTTTGTCACAAATATTCTGAAGGTGGCTATAGAGGTTACTGGTGATTTCGTGGATATATCTGCATACTAGCTGAAGGTAGCCCGCGCGCGCGAAAACGCAAATAACCCCCCTCTTTTATTACTTCAACGTTCTAATCGCTGTTCACCTCGCCACGTTCCGCTTCGCTGCACTCCGCTGACCTTACCCCAAAAAACACCAATTATGCGCGCTCGTGTGGCTCGCTAATAAGAAAGAGAAAAGAAAGTTGAGATGCAAGACTAGTGTCTGGTCCTGTGCTTAGTTATGTCTATTTTAGAAAAGATCCGACCAATCAATTCTTCCTTCGTGCGTGTGCCGTAGTTAAACATCATGATTCCGCAGATTTTACATCTCGCAGCTCGGACTTGCCCGCGATCACGCAACAGCATCCACTTACGCTCCCTATCGCCTGATTTGGGAACCCACTCAAAACCGCCTGCAAAAGCCAAGATTCCTTCCTCAAGCTTTCCATCACAAAAAGGGCATTTATCAACAAAACTTGACTTGGGCAATTTTTTCTCCATAGCAAACTCCAGATATTACTGATTAGACTACAATATAAAAAGCTATATTCTGCACGCGCATTTTGCCTAACGGTTGGCTGTTCGCCAACCTTGCCCACCCACCCAACCCCACCCACCCAATCACCCTCTTTTTTGCGCTCGCGCTACTCTAACCAATCCTTTAGCCCTTTTTCATCAAAAGATATTCGCCAATCAAAAGCATTTTTTAAGTCAATTGGAATTGGTGGACAATAAACAATGATGGTCTTTTTCCCTACATTTTTCACTGCTTCAATTAACGGAATGAAATCTCTGTCTCCCATTACGAACATCCCTGTTTCATAATGGTCTGCTTTTGTGAGAGCATCTACGGACATTAGAATGTCAACTCCTTTCTGTCTAAAACCTTCCTTTGGAGATTCAACCAGACGCCCTAGTCTAACTGTAATGTGTTGTGTCATTGCCATTATCCTGTCAAAATATTTTCTTTGTACCTTGTATTCTGGATGATCTACCTCCACAATTGCATCATAATAATAGATTCTAATGAGGTTTGCATTGAAAGGATTATCAGAAATCGTATTGAACATTTGAGTAAATACGACCACTAGTCTTCCAAAATTTATTCTGTCATGCTCGAAGAATTGTTTGCTTAGAGCTCTTAAGTATCCTCCGTCAACAAAGACCATCAGACGTTCGAGAGGTCTGAGAGGAGCATGCGAGTAACTAATTGGTGACATAAGATTACGGTATGCGATAGTCAAAGAAAAAGTCTTTCTCTTTCCGAAGCGCGCGCTAAGATTGGTATGTACATGATAGTGTGAGCGGTCTAGCTACCATAATTAGTTTGGAAGGCGACCGATCTTCATTACCGAAGTCGCTTCTTGCAACTAAAACTCCGGTTAAAGTTACTTTGAAGTTCCCTTGCACTAGGGACGCCCATAAAGATTCCGTGTCATTTCCTTCTATTTCTGTATAGTTCTCCCCCAGAATAATGTGAATCTCACCATACGTACTTGTTTGATGAGCTTTGATGGTTAGAGGCGAAGTGATATATCGTATGCCTCTATTCCACCCGCCAGAGTGCGATATGAACGTTAAGAGTTTTTTGCCGTTTATGAAAAAATTGTAATCCTCTACTCGGAGGGGGGGCGTATCTTGACCTGTTGGATTCGTAAAAGTCAAGCCAAAAAATATGCTTGACACGTTATCTTCGAAAAAGTCGTCATATCCATACCAGAAATAATCGATTGACATATTCACCTGAAGGCTGTCTACAGGCAATTTTATGCTATAAGCCCAATATGCACTGAAGCCCCCAATTGTTACCAAAGCTATCATTCCCAAATAGCACAACCGCTTCATCCCTTTTCCAAACGAGTAAAATGTTGCAGCCATCACGAACAAAGTCACTGTGCTAAACGGAGCAAAACTGCAAACAGAGTAGTAACTCACATGGTTAGGTCTACTTGCGCCCCAAGGCAAAACCGTTAAGACCCCAAGTATGACACAAACCGTAGCCAGAACTCTCCAATAGCGTTTCAATCCTGTCGCAATTCTCTCCAAGCTTTGACACACCCATAGTGCCACTATGCGGATAACTTGCACGTATCAAGATAATCATGTTATTGGTTCTTCAAAAAAGTTTTGTGCGCGCGTGCGCATTTTTCATTGTATAGATTTTCTAATTGCCTTTCGCTTCGCTCCGCTTACGCTCCGCCCCACTG
>JBHLKK010000094.1:0-5001 GCA_048886745.1 Candidatus Hodarchaeota archaeon
TGGAAGATGGTGAATCAGATCGGAAATACTCCATAGGTTGAAGTGAACAACAATCATGATAAAAGTCTTTTGGAAAGGTCCGACTTTGGAAAACTTAAATATTTTATCAATTATTACTCATTTGTGATCCCCCTCCAGAGGAGAGGATGTCTTGAGAAAGAAGCTCTGGCGGCTCAGACAATTCAACAAGGAAGATATTGATGAAGTAGTAAGGATAAATATGTCCTTTCTACCGGAGAATTATCCCACATCATTTTTCATGAGCCTTCATAAAAGCTATCCAAAGCTCTTCATTGTTGCAGAAAGGGATCCTGAATTGCTCTCAACCGATAGAGAAGAACAAAATAAAATCGCCAGAGCCCTAGATGTATTGAGAAAGGATGGCTTGACGTCTGAAGAATACGCCGAAGTAGCTGGAATTTCCAAGGACCAGGCGGAAGATGAGCTATTAAGGCTTTATGAAATCTCATCATCTTTGAATGCAGGATTTAAGTTCTTGGAGAGGGAAGGCTCACAATACTTCCTCATCGGTGATCGCAAAATAATTGGCTATGTTATGTGTCGGCTGGAGAGGGGAAGATCGAGCTTTGATTCCATCTGGGTCGAAAGAGGGCATGTTGTATCAATAGCAGTTGAGGACGCTTACAGAGGATATGGCATTGGCTCTGAGCTGATGGAGAGAGCGATGAGCGAAATGAAGAAGGCTGGAGCTGATGAGTGTGTGCTGGAAGTGAGGGTATCAAATACTCCGGCCATAAACCTATATAAGAAGTTGGGATTTGAAATCTCAAGAGTAATTAACAGATACTATTACGATGGAGAAGATGCCTATATAATGGCATCAAAGATTCACTAGATGGGCAAATCAACTGCTTTATGAAGATAAACATAATGGTGTCTGAGTTCTTCATTTTGCTAGAATGGGAAACACAGGCTGAAAACAAAAAAAAAGAGATGGTTAAAATGTTTCTTGCTCGGTTTTAACGCCAGCCACTAGCAGTAACAAGGTAAACCAGACAGACTATTGATACCACCAATATACCGATGTTCAACCAGACTGTTATGCTTAAGCCAGTCAATCCTGCTATGATGCCGCTTAAACCAATAGCTTGGTAGAGCCCGATGAAGGACAATACGGATGAAATGCAAATGATTAATAGCAGAACTGCGGCAGCACCGGCTGCCCACTCTTGAGCTTGAAACAGACCAAATGCTATACCTAAAGCAATAAGACCATAGATTATCTGAGTATATGCGTCTGCGGTCAGCGCTGCGAGAGCCGCTAGAATCTCAGGTGGCAAGCCCGGAATCGAGAATGCAAGTAACGATGCTGCTCCAACTGCTATTAGTAGGATACCAACGATTGCCATGATTACGCCAACGATTTTTGCTCCTACAAATCCCTCAGCCATTTCTTTTTCCTCACATTGTTTGTTTTGCTATCAGTTAATTGAACTCTCCCTTTTAAGCTTAACTAATTCGGTTTAGAAGTATTAGCTATTATGGAGGTTATTACAATAGGAATTCTCAGTGTTAGCTCTGTTGTCTCGCATTCCTCATCTCTCGAGTCGAGACATAAACAACACCTAAAGATTTTTACACTACCGCAATTTATGAGTGAATAGAAGTAAATCTCGCCAGTTATCATTCTACTATTAAGCGACATGGATAATATTGGTGAATGAAATTTGTTTAAGATATTTAGAGAATTGGGGGGAACAGAATCGGAATGCAAAATATGCGGCAGCAAAAGCATTCTCATATCACGAGGCGTAGGTGTATGCCTTGGTTGTATTAGGGATAAACCGGAAGAAGCCCTGGTTTATACTTCAATGAAACATGCCGAGAGCAAACGATATTATAATGCGCCTAGTCAACCCCCTAAGAAGGGTGTTAATTGTGGATTTTGTGTAAACAGATGCAAAATACCTTCTGAAGAGAAAGGATATTGCGGCATAGTCACAAATGTGAAAGGCAAACTCGTTAGGCTTGCAGGTACACCTGAGAAGGGCTTACTCTCATGGTATTACGACCCCCTGCCAACAAACTGTGTTGCAGACTGGGTTTGCCCAGGGGGAACAGGGGCAGGTTATCCAAAATACGCCTATTGCTCGGGATCAGAATATGGCTATGCGAATCTGGCGGTGTTTTTTGGGGGATGTACTTTTGATTGCTTATTCTGTCAAAATTGGCACTTCAGGGAGAATACCAAGGAGCTAAAGCCGCTTATGAGTTCAGAGGAATTGGCCGGAAAAGCTAAGGATAATGTTTCATGCGTATGCTTTTTTGGGGGGGATCCAACGCCACAAATGCCTCACGCTCTGGAAGCTGCCGAAATAGCAACTAGAAAGGCAACTGAGGAGGCGAGGATATTTAGAGTCTGCTGGGAAACGAACGGTTCCATGAATTGGAATCTAGCAAGAAGAGCAATGGAACTCTCTCTCAAAAGTGGGGGTTGTATGAAATTCGATCTGAAGTGCTTTGATGAGAATTTGAATACTGCGTTGTGTGGAGTTTCAAATGAATACACGCTCCAGAATTTCGAACGCCTTGGACAGATGATAGATGCAAGACCTGAGCCTCCCCCTTTGGTGGCAAGCACTCTGCTCATACCGGGCTATATTGACAAGGATGAGGTACAAAGGATTGCTGAGTTCATAGCTGGGATAGATCCAAATATCCCCTATGCGCTATTAGGATTCTTCCCCCATTATTTCATGAGGGACTTGCCCGCAACAAGTAGAAATCATGCTCATGAGTGTTTGGAAGCAGCTAAGAAAGCTGGACTAAAAAAAGTACGCATAGGAAATGTACATTTGCTCTCAAGCGCTTACTGAGGAATTCTCTCTCTGAAGAGTTGTCAAAAAAGGGTACTAGTCTCTTTGACTTCAGTATTATCACTTTTTCGAGGACTTTTCGTCAGTGTTTTCCTTTTCAATATTTTCTATTGGTTTTGTGACATCTTGTTCGATCTGTTTACGCAGTCCGTCCAGTCTGCTTTCTATGACCGTTGAAATCTTTTCCAGTCTATTGTTCATTCTGCTCTCAAAGTCTTCCAACCTTTTTTCAAAGGACTTTTGTGTTTTTTCGCAAGTATCAAGTTTCTCTTTTACGCCTTCAAGATGAGCTGTGAGTTCCGTTGTCAATGCAGCTGTCATGTCGATGACCCGTTCAACATCTTTACGAATTTCTGGAACTACCTTATTTACGTTTTCGTCTATTGTGCCAACCATGCTTGCTTGTCGTGATATTGTAGTAAGCAAGTTGCCAAGCTTCTCTCCCGATTCGCTTAAACCCCCCATGTTCTCTCCAAAATTCTCAATGCGGGATGAGACATTGCCGACCTGTGTATTTAAGTTATCAATCTGGGAATAAAGATTCTCGAACTCTTTGACTACTTTATCAAAGTAAGCGATTTTCAGTCCTTCTAAATCTTTACTCATCTTTCCTGAATCTTCAGTTAATTTGGCCAGATTCTCTTCAGATTTCTGGACGAAATCAGATAATGAGCTTTTTAGATCATTAACCACTCCCGAGAATTCATCCAGCCTAGAATCTGAAGCAGACGTGAGGTGCTCCAAACCTGATTCAAGTTTCCGTATTACGGAAGCTAGTGCACCTATGAAATTATCAAATCCTGTCTGTAGTTCGCTTTCAATACTTCCTGTTTTATCGCTTTCACTCAAAACCTTTTACCCCCATTAATCCAGGGAACTATTCTGTTCATCTTTATTTTGAGATTTAAGGTATAAAAACTTAATTGGAGTAAGGCTAAGATTCATCTTAGTAGTAGAAGAATGATGGTCTCGGCAATTTGAGTCAAGCTTTGATCTCCTGTCACGAATTTTCTGATTCACATTTCTCTTGAGACTTTGTATTCTGAACAGGAGCATTCTACAGCCCAGCGGAGGGATTTGAATTTCCTGAGAAATGACCCATAAGTCATCTAACATTTGAGTTTCTTCTTCAACTATTTTCATGAGGCCTCTTTCAAACATCTCGATCAGAATAGGAATGAGTTGGCTAATTCTCAGCCAAAGCTCCCTGGCGAGCCTACCAACTCTGGCTCCGTTAGGTCTTTCCAATAGACACAAATTCATTCCTGAAAATCAAAGCTTTTTGTTTTGAATAGAAATATCGCTAATAGTTCACAAAAGGTCTTCAACATAAAATTTATATAGAAGTTCTAGTTGCTACTAAACAGTCTTTTACGTTCAAAAAGAATAAAGGAGAAACCGTGTGAGGTGTGTAGTTTATGGCACAAACTGGTTTAGGCGGAACGCCCGTTCTAATTCTCAAGGAAGGTGCACAAAGAACCAGAGGAAGAGACGCACAGAGAGGAAACATTAACGCTGCAAAGGTAATTGCTGAGGCCGTAAAGAGTGCTCTTGGGCCAAGAGGAATGGATAAGATGCTTGTGGATAGCCTAGGAGACGTCACTATAACAAATGATGGTGCCACGATTCTGAAAGAAATGGATGTTCAACACCCTGCCGCTAAGATGATGGTTGAGGTTGCAAAGACCCAAGATGACGAAGTAGGAGACGGAACAACGACCGCTGTTGTTCTTGCTGGAGAACTTCTTAGGAAAGCCGAAGATCTGCTCGACAAGAATATTCACCCAACTGTAATCCTCGAAGGGTACAGAAAAGCTGGTGACAAAGCAATTGAGGTACTCGATCAGATCGCGGAAGATTTCGAAGTTGATAACGAGGAAATGCTCAAAAAGGCTGCTATGACTACAATGTCTACAAAGGTTATTGCAGGCTCTCGGGATCACTTGGCGGATTTGGCTGTGAAGGCCGTACGGTCCGTTGCAGACAAAGTAGGTGATGATTATAAGGTAGATATTGACAATGTCAAGGTTGAAAAAATACAGGGAGAGAGTTTGGAGGACACAATATATATAAATGGGATTATTTTAGACAAAGAAGTAGTTCACCCAGGCATGCCCAAGAGGGTGACTGACGCCAAAATAGCCCTCCTAGATGCTCCACTTGA
>JBHLKK010000095.1:0-4960 GCA_048886745.1 Candidatus Hodarchaeota archaeon
TGGAGTGAAGAAAGATGAACCAAAAGGAGTCGATCTATGTATTCAAGACGTTGCTTCTAGGGGATGGTGCTGTCGGCAAAACTAGCCTAATTTCTCAGTTTACAAAGGGATTCATCAAGAAAGACTACAAGATGACTATAGGCGTAGACATATTCTCCAAGATCGTAAACACCGACGAAGGAACGGTAAAACTATCTGTTTGGGACCTAGCGGGCCAAGAAAGATTTAAGGCGGTCAGAAGTGCATTCTTTGGCGGAACCGCCGGAGCTTTGCTGGTTTTTGATCTGACAAGAATAGTGACTTTCAAGAATTTGGTAAGCTGGTTGGAGGAGCTATATAAGTACGGAAGCCCGAATGCTCCAGTTGTTCTAATCGGTAACAAAGTAGACCTACCACACCTGAGAGAAGTCAGAAGGGAAGACGCAGAATGGTTCGCCCAAGAGATTGGAAGTGAATACATTGAAACAAGTGCCAAAACGGGAGAACATGTGGAAGAGGCATTCAATACATTGACAACTGAAATGGTTCACAATTCTATTGAGAAGGCTGTTAAACTAGAGCACAGGACCGAAGGCACTCGCCGTTACACCACAGTAGACAGAGGCAGTTTCACCACAGGAGATAGTGAGAGGAGAAAGGACGACGAAATTTGGTAGAGTTATCAGCTTTTTTTGTCATACAGCTCATAAAATACCGTTGCTTATTTAAATTCATTAACTTAATCTCTATCTGGTGATTGGATGAAAGGTGTTATTCTTGCAGCTGGAGAGGGTAAGAGGCTCCACCCTTTAACCTTAACACGTCCCAAGCAAACTCTGCCTGTTGCAGGTGATCCGCTGTTGGAGGTGATTCTGAACGGATTCAAGGAGGCGGGCATAAGAAAAGCCTTGCTTATCGTTGGACACTTCAAGGAGAAAATCATTGAGTTATTCGGAGACGGTGAAGCCCTCGGTCTGAAGCTTGAGTATGTTGCTCAGCCAGAAGTACTTGGCACAGCAAATGCCATAGGTCTGGCTGAAGATTTTGCTGACGGTGAAAATTTCGTTGTCACTAATGGCGATGTTCTGACCAGTCCATACAATTATTCAAAAGTCATTGAGTATCACGCTAAGAAAAAAAGCGAAGCTACAATTGGATTAGCCAGAGTTGAAGATCCCTCATTATACGGAGTGGTTGAGTTTGATAACAAGCAAAGAATAACTAGTATTACTGAAAAACCGAAACCAGATGATGTAAAAAGCAAGCTAGCAAGTTCAGGTATCATGGTTTTGTCTTCTGACATCTTTGATGTGATTAAGAGAACTCCTCAATCAAGAAGGAATGAATATGAAATAACCGATTCTATTCAAATCATGATCAAAGAGAATAAGTCAGTATATGGATGTCTCTTGTCGGATTTTTGGATTGACATAGGTCGTCCTTGGGATTTATTGAAAGCGAACAAGATTCTTCTTAATGAAAGAGATTTGAAGGTCGAAGGCAAGGTTGAGTCTGGAGCAGTTCTAATTGGTTCTGTAGGTGTAAAGTTGGGAGCCATTGTCCGTTCCGGCTCGTATATCGAAGGTCCTTCATTAGTAGATGAAGAGGCCGATATTGGTCCTAATTGCTATATTCGTCCGAGCACCTATGTTGGGAAAAAGTGCCGAATTGGGAATGCCTGTGAGTTAAAGAATTCCATTATTCTGGATAGGACTCACATTGCTCATCTTTCCTATGTTGGAGATAGCATTATAGGAGAAAATGCGAATTTTGGGGCCGGTACAATTACTGCGAATCTTCGTCTAGATGAAAAGACAATTCCATTTACTCTAAAAGGAGTTCGTGTCGATAGCGGTCGTCGCAAGTTGGGCGTCATCATGGGGGATGGCGTCAAAACTGGGATAGGGGTCATGATTATGCCTGGTTTAAAGATTGGTCCTAATAGCATGATTGATCCAAATCTAACAGTCTGGGAAGACGTTCCTCCAAATGAGCACTTGAGAAGTCAAAAGGTATCCAAGGACTGGAAATCCCGATAACCCTTCTTCTTTAAATACCACATAGGTAACATTAAAAATGTTGCTCAGAAGGTAGGAGAGCAAATGAGGAGATTGAGTTGGAACCTTCAAGATTTTACACGGATTGGGAAGCACTTTATAGTATAAGGGCCGAAGAGCTATACAATCAATACGCTGGTTTTGATGTAAATAGGGAGAGGATGGAAAAAGCGGCCAAAGACATGATACGAATATCAAAGGAGTTCCTCCAACACCATCAACCTGAAAATCTCAAGTTAAAACACGGACTCATAGAATCAATTGTTGACGCTGAACAAGCTTCTATTAAATATAAACTGAATAAAGAACGCAACAAGATGATTTCTAGCAAGAAAGAATTCAGAGGGGAAGATGTCAATTGGGGAAATTGGCGTCAATTTAATTCTGAAGCAGAGCCCGATGAGAGGAAGCTGGTTTTTGATGAGTTTGTCCAGAAGGTGCCCCTAATCAGCCCATTAATAGAAGAATTCTTTCGGATCGCCAGACAAACATATGCAAAATACGATACTACAGCACTTGAGAAATATCTAGAATGGGAAGATGTTCGATACGAAGATCTTCATAGATTGCTTGAAATGTTGGGGGATGGAGCTAAGCCACAATTCATGAAAACCGCTGAAAAATACGCTCAGGAGCTTTTTGGTAAGCCTTTTGATTACTATGATGATATGTACGTTTTCAGGGGCAGAGTCTATAGGCCACTCAAAGAGTACTTTGCCGATTTGAAGAATCCCTTGAAATCTGCAAAAGATGTTTTTGGAAGAATGGGTCTTGATTTATCCAAAGTGGATTCAGACGATGCCGATCGTCCAGGTAAAACACCCAGTCCAGTATGCTTCTATATTCAGATTCCAAATGACGTACGGATCCTTTTTAGACAGACTGATCCTTTTGAAGATACAAGTAGCGTCTTTCACGAAATGGGCCATGCAATACACGGTGTATTGGCACAATCGGAAAGACCGATATGGAACCGTTATTTCACTTCAATCGGAGTTGATGAAACATTTTCCATGTTCTTTGAACATCTTGTTGAAAATCCACTAATTCTCAGTGAAGTATTCAGGTTTGATGGAGATGTTATTAATGATGTCATCAACAGGAGACGTTTCATGAATCTATGGTTTCTAGTATTCTACGCAGCCAACAGTATTTTGAAACTTGAATACTGGAAAAATAACCTCAGCATAGACGAAGCATCTAAGCGTTATGAAGAACTGACTGAAAGATTCTTCCATAAGTTGCCAGGTGAATACTGGTTGCTGCATCACGTTATGCCTAATTATAACCTCTACAGTCCAAGCTATGTCATCGCAGCGGTAAGAGCTGCCGAGCTTGAAGGTTTACTGGAACGCGACTATGGTGACTACTGGTGGAAAACAAAGAAGGCAGGGAAGTTTCTGGAGGAATTGATGTCCCAACGGAGCGATATTGATTTATCTTGGTCTAGGTTGGATCCTCAGCCTTATCTCCTGAGACATGCAAAGCTAAATACCTAGTACATTAAGAAAGGTGCGCCCAAGAATGAACAGAGTCAAAATCCGCAAGGCAGAGAGCTCTGACAAGGAGATTGTCTTGAAATTCTGCGAGAAGACATGGGAATGGGGAGACTACATATCATTGGTATGGGATCGTTGGATCCAAGATACGAAAGGAGAATTCTTCGTAGGATCAATCAATAAAAGACCTGTGGGGATTTGTCGTGTTCGTCTTGCCAAATCCGGCGAAGCTTGGTTCGAAGGATTAAGAGTGGATCCTCAGTACAGGCAGCAAGGAATCGCCACACTGCTCAACCAAGAATGCTTTTCGTTTGCTAAACACGAAGGAGCCGAAATAGGAAGGGCCTGTATAGTATCTACTAACGAAGTAGCTCAGAGTTTAGCCAAAAAGCTGGGTTTCAGGCTCGTTACAGAATTTGTGCATCTAGAGTGTGAACCCTACCGCTTTAAGGATGATGGGTGCACTCGATGGGGAAATATGGAAGATATTGAAGCAATCAGTGGATTTCTGAAAAATTCAGCAGTCTATGCAAAATCTTCAGGTCTCTACACCATTATTTTTGTATGGCTGTCTCTGGAAAGAGAAGATGTGGAGATGTTTGTGCAAACCAAAAAAGCATTGGTCTATGAGAAGAAAGGGAAGATTAGAGGCGTGATTTTTATAGATGATAGAATTGAACAGGCTTGGAACACAAGGGCAATACAGACATGCTATATTGATGGAGACGCCGAATCAGTTGGACACATGGTAGGATTTCTACTGAACTACGCTGCAAAGCGAAAGTTAGAGAAGATATACGCTTTTACGTGTAATCTTGAGCCCATAGTGAATAAATTGAGAGAAATGGGCTTTGAACCTTCTGATGAATACACCCTTCTAGTTTTTGAGAAGGGCATATAGCTAGGTCTTCTCCAGGAATTCTTCCTTAATTTTTAAACCGGTGGGAGTTATGGCAAGACCTCCACAGGCGGTTTCTTTGAGTTCTTCCGGCAAACGCTTGCTCACATCATCAAGAGCAAAAATGACCTCATCTACTGGAATCGTACTCCTTATTCCCGCCAAAGCCATCTCAGCAGAAACCAGAGCGTTAACAACTCCAATAACATTTCGCTTGATACATGGGATTTCCACCAATCCTGCCACAGGATCGCATACCAGTCCCAGCGTGTTTTTTAGTGCAATGGCTATTGCATGGCCAATCTGCTTTGGAGTCCCCCCGGCCAATTCTGCGATAGCAGCAGCGGCCATAGCAGAAGCCACTCCGCACTCAGCCTGACACCCTCCTTCTGCCCCAGAAATTGTTGCATTGTTTGCGATCACTACACCTACACCTGAGGCGGTAAACAAAGCCTGGACAACCTGTTCTTCAGATATTCCAAGTTTTTCAGTCATTATTGAAAGTGCCGCGGGGATGATTCCACTAG
>JBHLKK010000096.1:0-4954 GCA_048886745.1 Candidatus Hodarchaeota archaeon
GAAACCTGGTAACATTAGTAGATTGATCAATATCTAATAGATCGAATATGAAGGAGGGAAATAAAACGAGCAAACCAAAGAAAAAGAACCCAAATAAGGCTGAAGAAAAAACCTTGACTACTGCATCAGGCATCCCTGTGAGTGACAATCAGAATTCTCTTACTGCCGGGCCTCGTGGTCCACTTCTGGTACAAGACTTTGCTCTCTTTGAGAAAATGGCCCATTTCAATCGTGAGCGTATTCCAGAGCGAGTTGTTCACGCAAAGGGAGCAGGAGCACATGGTACCCTCACAGTGACTAACGACATCACACGTTACACCAAAGCTAAGCTCTTTTCGAAGGTAGGTAAGAAAACCGATGTATTTCTTCGCTTCTCAACTGTTGCCGGTGAAAGAGGATCAGCCGATACTGTGCGGGACGTCAGAGGATTCGCTTTGAAATTCTACACCGAAGAAGGCAACTGGGATTTGGTTGGTAACAACACACCGGTGTTCTTTGTGCGAGATCCGTTGAAGTTTATGGACTTTATCCATACACAAAAGCGCCTTCCTCAGAGCAATCTTAGATCGGCCGTTATGTGGTGGGATTTTTGGTCTCTTGTTCCTGAGAGTTTACATCAGGTCACGATTCTATTCTCAGATCGTGGAACACCAAAAGGATACCGCCATATGAACGGGTATGGAAGTCATACCTACAGCTTCATTAACGCAAAAAATGAACGTTTCTGGGTGAAGTTTCACTTTAAAACTGTTCAGGGTATCGAGAATTTCACTCCAGAGGAGGCGGATCGTCTCGCCGGTGAAGATCCTGACTGGGCAACGCGAGATTTGTTCGAGGCAGTAAAACGTGGTGAATATCCCAAGTGGAATTTTAGGATACAGATCATGCCAGAACTCGAAGCCGAGACCTATCGGTGGAATCCTTTTGACTTGACAAAAGTCTGGCCACACGGTGATTATCCATTGATTGATGTCGGAGTGCTGGAGCTTAATCGTAATCCTTCGAACTATTTTGCAGAGGTCGAGCAAGCTGCCTTCGCTCCGTCAAACATCGTCCCGGGCATATCATTCTCGCCCGATAAAATGCTTCAATCACGCATTTTCTCCTATGCAGACGCACATCGATACCGTTTGGGTGTAAACTATCAGCTTCTGCCAATTAACCGTCCGCGTGGCACAGAGACACATAACTATCAACGCGATGGCCTCATGCGTTTCGATGGCAACAGGGGAGACTTACCGAACTATGAACCAAACAGCTTTGGCGGACCTAAGGAAGACCCTGCTTACCGTGAGCCCCCAATGAAGATCTCAGGTGATGCTGATCGGTATAACCAACCCATAGTCGATGATGACTATATTCAACCCGGCAACCTTTTCCGATTAATGCCCCCGGATGAACAAGCACGACTCATCAGAAATATTGTAAACAGTCTTAAAACAGTACCAGTTTTTATCCAGAAGCGAATGGTAGCACACTTCCGTAAAGCCGATCCAGCATACGGAGAGGGTGTGGCCAAGGGACTAGGGTTATAGGTGTCACAAAAACATATTCTTTGAAGTCTTGCAGAATAAAAGCCGACTGAGTAAAACTCGATCGGCTTTTTTATTGTAATTAAATGAAAACAACTAATGGTCATAAGTCAATTTCTTAGAACATATGTTCTAATATAGGAATCTTCTTGAGCTAAACAGCGAGTTTATACCCCCGAATCAATTTTCCTCTATTTGTATTAGAATCTAGCACTATATATTTAAATATTTGAGCAATTATTCAAGTTCTTGGAAGAGGTGTAATTCTTGTTAAGAGACGATAAGACATGTGAGGTTCATATTAAAGATCAGGCAAAGGTTACACGAATCGGTAAAGAAATGATAGAAGATGGCCTAACAGAAGATGCAGCTCAATTATTCAAGGCCTTAGGAGACATCACACGCCTAAAGATACTCTATGCCTTATCAAGGGACGAGCTCTGTGTCTGCGATATTTCGGCACTTCTTGGAAAAACCATATCAGCTATTTCCCATCAGTTACGCATTCTGCGAAATCTAAGATTGGTCAAGTATCGAAGAGATGGAAATATCATATACTACTCGCTTGCAGATGATCACATTTCACACATTATTACTGAAGGCTTAGATCACGTTAGAGAATAGGGGGCAAAACAAGCGATGTCATACGAACACGAACAGAGCTGTTCTATGTGTGCAACCGATGTTTTCAAGGAAAAACAGGCTAATTGGCAAAGGAAAAAAATCGCCATAATTATCGTCTCTGCCTTATTACTTGCAACAGGATTAATACTGGATATTATTCTTTTCTTGAGAGTCCCTGCCACCATCCTGTTCATAACAATGATCGGTCTTACAGGTTATGAAATAGTTCCCAGAGGCTTCTCTTCAATATTGAAAAAACGTCCTGATATGAACTTTCTTATGTTCACAGCGGTGGTAGGGGCTTTTCTAATTGGTCATGGTGAGGAGGGTGCAACTGCTCTCTTTCTGTTTTACATTGCTGAATTCCTCGAAGAATGGTCTGTAGAGAGGAATAGGCTTTCAATAGGTAGTCTTATGGGAATGGCTCCGGAATTTGCCACAGTCAAAAAGAACGGCAAGGAAGTCTACGTTCACACACATGACATAGATGTTAACGAAGTCATCATTGTAAGGCCTGGAGACAAGATACCTTTAGATGGTGTGGTTCTAAAAGGTGAATCAAGTGTTAATCAAGCCCCTATTACGGGAGAATCGATTCCAGTATACAAGAGTTTAAATGATAAAATCTATGCAGGAACCATAAATGAGACCGGTTTTCTTGAGATTAAGGTTACAAAGAAGTCGGACGAGACTTTAATTTCCAAAATCGTACAATTTGTTGAAGTAGCTCAGAAGAAGAAATCGCCTGCTGAGAGATTTATTGATAGATTTACGAGATATTATACACCCCTGGTTATCCTATCTGCAGTATTAGTTGCAATCATACCTGTTCTCGTTTTAGGACTATCTTCGAATGTCTGGATTTATCGTGCGTTGACCTTGTTGGTAATATCTTGTCCTTGTGCCTTGGCAATATCTACTCCTATCTCTATCGTGTCTGCCATCACCAGTAGTGCCAAAAATGGGATACTAATACGGGGCGGAAGTCACATAGAAGAGATTAGTAGAATGAAGATCTTTGCTTTTGACAAGACAGGAACATTAACCAAAGGAAAGCCTGAAGTGACAAATATTACTCCAATGGACTTTAATTCAAATCCCACAAAAGAACAGATTATAACTTGGGCTGCTACTGCAGAAAAATTCTCTACTCATCCATTATCCTCTGCAATCAAAAGAAAAGCAGAAGAATTAGTAGGAAAAATACCAGAACCTGAGAACTACCAATATGTCTCGGGACAAGGGAATATCGCCAAACTCAATGGTGAGACAATACTAGTAGGCAACCGGAAACTACTCAAATCCAACAATATTGACTTAACCAGTAAGGCTGATCAGCTTTTGAAAAAACTAGAATCTCAGGGGAAAACAGTCACTTTGGTAGCAAAAAACGGCGAAGTCATGGGAATGGTGGCCATGGCTGATACACTAAAAGAACATTCTCAAGGGACCATAAGAAAACTCAAACTACAGAATATAGAGACCGCTATAATCAGCGGAGATAACGAAAGAACAGTAAGAGCAATAGCTGGCCAATTGGGGATGAGTAAGTACTACGCAGACTTATCACCCGAAGAGAAGCTGAGAGTCCTAGAGAAATTGAGGATCAAATACGGTAGGATAGCGATGGTTGGCGATGGTGTAAATGATGCCCCCGCATTAGCAGAAGCCGATGTGGGAATAGCTATGGGCGCAGCTGGTAGGGATGTGGCTGTTGAAATTGCAGATATAGCACTAATGCAAGACGACCTGTCAAAGTTGCCCTATCTGGTTAATCTAAGTAGGCAGACAACGAAGGTAATCAGACAGAATGTTCTCTCTTCGATTTTGATTAAGGGAATTCTCGCAATCTTAACCATGATAGGGTTTGCCTCTTTATGGCTTGCAGTAGGAGTCGGTGACATGGGTCTATCCCTTGCAGTCATTATTAATGCCCTAAGATTGTCCTTAATACGCAGCAAGACCAACTATGGACCTGCGAAGGGAGACCAACAACAGTGAATATAATCTGAATGGCGTTTTTGAGAGATCAGATTAGACTTAAATTCTAAGGAACCGATGGGATCAAACTCTCAAAGCCTGTGAAAATACATAAAATATCTGAACAATTTTTATTTCAGATTTCAACAGTAATAATATGAAACTCGTAATTAGAAGACTGGAGCAAAATGAAAGCGTTGAGGAGCTATTAGAATTCATTAATGAATTAGTCAAAGAAGATACATACATTAACGTAAATGAAATAATCACGTACGAAGAAGAGGAGAAATATCTACAAGATACCCTCAGATCAATGGAAAAAGGCGATAGTGTAGAATTAGTGGCTGAAATTGAAGGAAAGATTGTCGGAAGAGCTGGTGCACATAAAGGCAAAGGCAGGCAACGGGAGAATGTTGCCATAGGCATAGTCATAAAAAAGAATTTTAGAGGTAAAGGTTTTGGAAAAATACTTTTAAATGAAGTTATTGTTGCAGCAAAAAAGAAATTAAAACCAAAAAATATCTATCTCGAGGTTTTGGCTCCAAATAGAGTTGCGATTTCTTTATACGAAAAACTAGGATTTGAAGAGATTGCGAGATTGAAATCCTGGTCAAAATATAGAGATGAATACGTTGATAACATAATAATGGTTCTTACGAATTGAAAAGAGCCTTTTTTGGAAGTCTTATTTCGATGTATATGTTTATGAAGTTGCACGCGAATAATTTGCAAAAGATGAAAGTTGGTGTCTGCAACGAATCAGCACACAAAAATAGTCGCTTTGTCACGTCTTAGATCCATTCGCAACACTGCTGCTG
>JBHLKK010000097.1:0-4870 GCA_048886745.1 Candidatus Hodarchaeota archaeon
ATCGGTCTTGAATGTTTTACAAAATCAGGAGATTTAATAGGCGTAGGTATTGGCGACGCAAGATCTCCGACTGCAAAGTTGCCAATACCAGTGGAGGAATTGGCAACAAAAACACTGGATGACGCGGTTCTAAACCTGAAACAACGCAAGGTAGCTTCCGGCAAAATGCCTGTTGTTCTACATCCTATCGCAGTTAGAGAGCTCCTTGGCTGGGTATTTGTCCCAGAGATCTTGGGGCACAATGTGGTCAAAGGCGTCAGTCCGTTTATCGAGAAACTGGGCGAATCCATTGCTTCAGACATTGTAACACTAGTAGATAAAGGTACTTCACCGCTTGCATTTTATCCATCACCGGTGGATGATGAAGGCGTACCTAGGCAGGATATTGCCGTCATACAAAATGGGGTGCTGAAATCCTTCCTATATGACTCCACAAGTGCTAAGGAGGCCGGATTGGATAGTACTGGAAATTGCGGTAGATTTAGATCTTATGACGGTCGGTCTTACGCATATCCTCCTGCATGTGCAACTCATGAGTTAACGTTTCAAACAGGTTCAGCAAGTCTAGAAGAAATGATAGAAGATGTCAAACTTGGGGTGTATATATTTTATCCGATAGGTGCCCATAGCGGTAACATAGCAAATGGAGAGTTCAATATAGCTCCCTATTCCTGTTATTTGATAGAAAACGGAGAATTGACTGGGGGGTTGAAGAAATTTATCTTTTCCTCAAGCATACCTGAAATCCTGAGGAAAATTGAGATCGTGGGGAAAGACACTCAACGTAATGCAATAGCCTTTAATCATCAGGTCACTAGTCCACATGTATTTCTCGGTGATGTCAAAATAGTGAGTGATTAATTATTCCTACTTTCCTAGTTCCTTTTTGATGGCTTCTATAAGTTTAGGAACTGCTTGGTAGAGATTAGCTACAAGACCATAATCCGCGACAGAGAGTATGGGAGCTTCCTCATCAGAGTTGATTGCTACAATAATCTTGGAGTCTCGCATCCCAGCTAGATGTTGAATCTGCCCTGAAATTCCGATTGCAATATAAAGATCAGGTTTCACTTTGTGACCTGATAAGCCGACCCAATGATCTTCAGATAACCACTTCAGGTCTGCTGCAAGCGGTCTAGAACTGCCAACTTCTCCTTCAAGCAGTTTAGCCAGCTCTCTTACGAGTTCAAGGTCCTCCTTCTTTTTGAATCCTCGTCCTGCAGAGACGACGATATTGGCATCTTCGATTTTTACGCCACTGATCTCCCTTTCCTTGGTTTCAACAATCTTGGCTTTTGGATTCTCTATTTTGACATCTATTTCGACAATCTCTCCCTTTCGGGAGTCATCTTTTTTCAGTCTCTCAAATCTTCTTGGAGGGACAATCGCCACCTGGGGCTCTTTTTTGAAGGTTCCCGTTGCGACAGCATTCCCGCCGTACATGAGACGTTCTACAACAAGCTTGGAATCTTCTAGACGTAGGTCTATACAGTCAGTAATGCAACCAGTTTCCAGCTTCTGAGCAACTCGAGGGGCAAGTTCCTTGCCTCTTCTAGTTCCTCCAACGAGAATCACAGCTGGATTCTTCTCGTTCGCAAGACCCGATATCACGCTTTTATATGGTTCAACATAAAATTGTGCCAGTACAGGATCATCTTTTACATATACTGTATCAGCTCCAAAAGCTATGTAGTCGTTTGCCTCCTTTTTCACATCACTGCCTAGTACGACAACAGCAAGTTTGCACTTAAGACCGTCTGCGATTTCTCGGCCTTTTGCTAATAGTTCTAGAGTAACGTTCTTATCTTCGGAAAATACCCAGACCTTCTCATCAACCATTCCAATCACCTTATGAGTCCTTCCTTTGCTAAAGTTTTGACCAGTTGCTCGACGGTCTCATCAACTTCTCCCTTGAAAATTACGTTCTTTCGTTCCATTTTGGGAGCTGTTACCCCTAGGATTTCTACAGCTGACACAGATTCACTAATATCTTTTGGGATTCCTAAATCATCAGCACTCCAAGTTGTCATTGGCTTCTTAGCTGCGCCCATTATTTGAATTAGAGTAGGAAGGCGTGGTTCGTTAATTTCTTTTATGACAGTAACTAATACAGGCATTCTTGCTTCTGTGGTTTCATAAAAATCCTCAAGGCTTTTCTCGACTGTTACTATGTCTCCATCCAAAGCAACGGTTCTTGCATAGGTCAATTGTGGTATGTTTAATTCCTCTGCTATTCGTGGTCCAACCTGAGCTGAATAGCCATCAATTGAGGCCTCACCACAGAGAATAAGATTCCATTCTCCGATCTTTCTTATGGCGGCAGCCAAAACCTGAGCAGTGGCCAAGGCGTCTAACCACCCAAAAGCCTGATCATCCAAAATGTAGGCTTCATCTGCACCCATTGCAAGCGCTTCCTTAACCGTTTCCGTCAGCTTTACCCCACCAAGGGTAACAACAGATATCTTTCCTCCGTGTTTCTCTTTGAGCTTTATTGCCTCTTCTAGTGCATTCTTATCAAAATCACTGATTTTTCTCGGGGTCTCTTCGACTTTTGGCTTTCTGGTATTGGGGTCTACCTTCAGATCAGCTACATCCAATGCTTGTTTTACACAAACTATAATATTCACCATTTCTCAACACCTAATATTTCTTGATCATTTATTCGCCATTACCTCTGTTCCCCAGATTCTTACGTAGTTCTTCCGTGAGCGTTGGAACTACGTCGAATAGGTCCGCAACAATGCCATAGGTTGCTACATCAAAAATGGGAGCTTCGGGATCTTTATTGATAGCGATGATTACGTCAGATGTCTGCATTCCCACCAGATGTTGGATAGCGCCGGATATCCCTATGGCCATGTAGAGTTTTGGAGCCACAGTTTTTCCGGTTAATCCAACCTGATGGTGGTGTGGTTTCCATCCTGCGTCTACTGCTGAACGTGAGGCCCCAACTGCTGCACCCATTACAGCTGCGAGCTCTTCTATGAGTCTGAAGTTCTCCGGTGCGCCAAGGCCTCTGCCTCCAGAGACTATGATATCCGCCTCCTCGAGGTTCGCAGACTTGTCAATTACTTCTTTTATGACATCAAGGATCTTGGCTCTAATAAGCTTCGGACTTATGTTAACTTCCTCGCGTACTATCTCTGCTTTTCTTGTGAAATCAGGCTCTCCCTTCTTAATAACATGCGGACGGACAGTTGCCATCTGCGGGCGAGTGCGCGGGCAAACTATTGATGCCATAATATTCCCACCAAAGGCTGGTCTTGTCTGTAGCAGCAATTTATCTTCGTTTATGCTTACCTTGGTACAGTCTGCAGTCAGGCCAGCACGAACTCTTATGGCAATAACAGGAGCAAGTTCACGACCAATTAGTGTTGCCCCATACAGTACAATTGATGGTTTATACTTGGTTATGAGGGCTGTCAGAACCGTACCATATCCGTCAGCTGTAAACCTTTCCAGTTCCTCATGTTCCACGAGATATATTTTGTCAGCTCCGTAGGCTGTCAAAGTCTCTGCCATGTTTGCCACATCTTTACCAATTAACACGGCTGCAAGCTCTTCACCGACCTCGCTGGCGAGTTTTTTGCCTTCAGTCAGGAGCTCCAGAGTTGTATCACGTATTTTGCCTTCGTGATGCTCCACAAATATCCAAATACCTTTGTATTGCGAAAAATCAACAATAACCTTTTCTCGTTCAATCACTATCGCTTCAAATGGACATGAAATTACACAAGCATTACATAGGGTACAGCCCTCCAAATGTATCACAGCTTTCTTGTCCACAATTTCTATTACCCCAAAAGGGCAGGATGGGGCACAAAGACCGCATCCTGTGCATTTATCCAGTATTACCTTAATCATAACCCATCACCTCTCTCGAGGTTCACACAATATTCTCGTCAATAAGAATCTTGGCAAGCTTCTTCGCAGCCTGATCTGGATCTTCACCCCGGATAATCATTCCTCTGCTCTTTTTCTCGGGACTGAATGTTCTGATGACTTCCGTGGGTGAGCCCTTTAGCCCGAAATTGTCGGGATCTCCATCAATATCTTCTGCATGCATTTCTCGGATTTCCTTCTTTTTCGCAGACATTATTCCCATAATAGAAGGAAGTCTAGGTTCGTTTAGTCCTTTAAGGGCCATCATCAGCACAGGCAACTTTGCCTCAACCACTTCATAGCCTTCATCAGATTCTCTGTGGGCAATTAATTTCTTCTTTTCTGGGTCGATTTCGACTTTCTTTACACGAGATATCTGGGGAATGCCTAAATGCTCCGCAAGTCCAGGACCTACCTGGGCTGTATCCCCGTCTATAGCCCGCTGGCCGCAAAAGATAATATCATATTTCAATTTCTTTACAGCTAGGGATAACGTATAGGAAGTAGCCCATGTATCCGATCCTGCAAATGCTCTATCGGTTATGAGTATCGCTTTATCCGCTCCCATCGCCAGGCACTTGAGGAGGGCATCCCTTGCTTGCGGAGGACCCATGGTAATGATTGTAACCTCACCACCATGCTTCTCCTTAATCCTGATGGCCTCTTCAACGGCAATCTCATCAAAAGGATTCACAATACTCGGAACACCTTCTCTTATTAGAGTATGCGTTACTGGATCAAGTTTTACTTCAGTAACTTCGGGAACCTGCTTAATGCAAACGAGAATTTCCATTTTATTTGCCTCACAGATTGAAAGCCATCTTGAAGCTGTTTATTAAGGTCATTCATAAGTTTTTCTAATAATACCATAGAAAAAGCTTTTCAATAACAACAATAGCATAGAATAGTTTTAAAGAACAGGAGGAGTGGTGATGCCAGATTTTGGCTTTACCAAAGAGCAAGAAATATTCAGGAAGTCCCTAAGAGA
>JBHLKK010000098.1:0-1901 GCA_048886745.1 Candidatus Hodarchaeota archaeon
TTCCTCATGGGTTCGGTATTCCCAGCCAGTTTTCTAGAACGGGAGGATGAACTAAGAGCAAAGTTCAATCTGAATTTTGGAGAATCTATGAAATCCGAACTTAATCGGGAGGTTGGAAAAATTGTCTGGGACTCTTTGGGAGATCAAATAGAAGTTGAATTCGACAATCCGGATGTCGTCTTTGTTGTCATGCTCCAGTCCCTTGAAAATCCGCAGGTTAAGCTTCAAATCAACCCTATTTTCCTGATGGGAAGGTACAAGAAACTTATCAGGGGAATCCCTCAAGCAAAATGGGACTGTCGAGTCTGTGGCGGCGCTGGTGGGGATTGTCCACATTGCAAAGGGACAGGCAAACTTTATGAGACCTCTGTTGCAGAATTAATCTTTCAGCCGCTTATTGAGTTGTTCAACTGTTCCGACGCAAAATTCCATGGGAGTGGCCGTGAAGACATTGATGCCAGAATGTTGGGGACAGGACGCCCTTTTATTGTAGAGTTAAAGGAACCAAGGCTTAGAAACGTAGACTTGGCGGAAGCCGAAATCAGGATCAATCAACATGCCCTCGGGAAGGTTGAAGTTGTTCTAATAGAATTTGTGCACCGTGACAAAGTGAGAGAAATCAAAACGCGCAGTTCACTGATGTCGAAACAATATGAAATGACAGTCGAACTGGGAGAAGAAATCGCACTCACTCATGAGAAGATAGATGAGATTGCTAATTTCTTTTCTAATCGAGAGATCAAGCAACGAACGCCTACTCGCGTGTCCCATCGAAGAGCTGACAAAGTGCGCATTCGGAAAGTGCACGAATTAAAGTTGGAAGTTGACAAAGATTCTGCTGACCAAGATTTCGTTGTCAAGCGACTCAACGTCAAGATATTATGTGAAGGCGGGCTTTATGTCAAGGAACTCGTGAGCGGAGATAATAACAGAACTACGCCCAGCCTGGCCGAAATATTGGGAGTTGAGGTTGTACCGCTCACTCTCGATGTCCTTGCAGTACATTCGGAGAATTGAAGGAGAATCTACATGTCCTAATGGTGAAAGGGGGCACATATATCCTAAAAAAAGCTTTCCTGGTCTGTTTAGAGCCTGAGGAAAGTGTAAGGAAGGTATGGTGTTCTTTTTCCAGACCAAGAGCTACGTACTGCGCTCTCAAGGAAAAGTTCAAGAGATCAAAAATTTCTGTTCGAATCGCGAAAGCTCGCAATGTGCCCAACTATGGATCTCCAACATAGGCGATAACAGAATTTCGCCTCAAATGGGATAGGGATTGTGCTTATTACCTCCTTCAAAGGCTGAAGGAGTAATCGAAAGACGACTGTGACCATTTGAAGCGAGTGCAATTGGTATAACTAGCTAAACATCCAAGGAAGTTTCATAATGGGAAAGTCAAAAGGGACAGCTTATAGATCACGACGCATTCTCGCAAAATCCCCTCGTAAGCGAGGCTTGCCCCCTCTTGGGAGTCTTCTGACAGAATATGCCCCCGGGGATAAGGTTGTTGTGGTGCTAGAACCCAGCGTCCACAAAGGTCGCCCGCATAGACGATTTCATGGGAAAATTGCCACAGTTATTAGCCAAAGAGGTAGGGCCTACGAACTTGCCTTGAAAGATGGTAATAAGCCAAAGATGATCATTGTGAGACCAGAGCATCTGCGTCCACATAGCAGCTAAAAAGCAAGAATCGAGGAAAGGATAACTTTGTCCCACCGCATATCCTCTGAAGAATCAGTACCGCTAGCTGAGGTCGAAAAGAAGCTGAAACAGCGAGAAGAGGCGGCTCCACTCAACTATATTCAACGAGTTACCCTAGATCATGCTCATCGGTTTTCTGATCAACGAGCTGGAAATGACCTTGCAGCCCTTCTAATAGACAATTTTGAACTTGACCGGCTGGT
>JBHLKK010000098.1:2001-4715 GCA_048886745.1 Candidatus Hodarchaeota archaeon
AGTTCAACTGTTCCTCGACTGAGTTGCGGGCGGATGGTCTAGCTGTCACCGGAGATGTTCTCCGACGATCTAGACTGGTATGATTCACGTTCGGAGCAACCGAACGAACATGATTCCGGTTTCGGGAACCGGAGATAGTATGGCAACCCGCCTACTACACCGGACGCCGGGGGTTCAAATCCCTCTCCGCCCACCAGTTTCTAGTCGATTTAAGGCTATTGAGGGCTTATTTTACTTTTCAACACCTCATCTAAGGTTTTTTTCTTCTTCTTTCCAATGATATACGAAAGGGCAGCATTCCTCTCCTTTATCAATGTTTTTGCCGTTTAAACCTGAGATTGAGATATATTTCCTTCGCAAACACAAAATCGAGATTGCAATTCCATAAGTATAATAATCAAACGTTGGGACCTACTCAGAATTAGTTAGTATTCGGACAATGGGATAAATAATGCGAGAAAAGAATGCAATAATGAAAATACTGAAAGAAGAGCTGCCCTACCTTAAACAAGAGTATAATGTCAAGAGTGTAGGCGTGTTTGGGTCCTGGGTAAGGGGAGAACAGACTGTAGTTAGTGATCTAGACGTACTTGTTGATTTCATCAAACCTATTGGCTTCTTTAGATTCATGGAGCTCGAAGATTATCTTAGCGAGAAACTCAAAGTGAAAGCCGATTTAGTTACCCCAGATGCCTTGAAACCTTTGATAAAGACCCAAGTGTTGGAGGAAGCGATATTTGTCTAAAAAGCGAAACATAATGCTCTTTTTTACCGATATGATTGAAGCTATTGATAATATCATGACATATACGCTGAATATGGACTATGACGAATTTATGAAGGACAGAAAGACAAAGGATGCAGTCGTGAGAAACTTAGAGGTTATTGGTGAAGCTGTCAAGAATCTCCCTAAGGAAACTAGAAAAAAATACTCAGAGGTCAACTGGAAGGCAGTTTCCGGTATGAGAGACAAGCTAATCCACGAATATTTTGGTGTGAGCTACCAAATCGTATGGGAAACAATTAAAACTGATCTTCCTCTATTTGCATCTCAAATAAAAATAATAATGCAGAATGAAGGACTGGAATAGTAAAATTAGAATCTAGGTGACTCAATTACAGGAATCCCTCTCCGCCCACCAGCATTTTAGCCAGTCAGAGCAATCTTATGTGACCATGAAGGTTTTAGAATGCAAATTATTTATTATTTAAATTTTCATGCATTCCAATTATTTCTAACTATATTTTGTCCAATTTTAGACCGGTAAGTGCGTATTAAGCAAAATTTGTCAATGTGGGGAGTATTTTCTTCAAAGTATGAGAAGAGTGATGGACAAGATATGATTCTTTTGATGAAAATAGCAATTTATGGAGAAAGGAAAGTCGGCATAACCTCCATCATGAAAACCTTTGGTGCCATGCTTTCAAATCCATATGAGGAATTTTCAGTAGGAGCTAAATTTTGGATAAAAGAGATTTTTGTTGAGAATAGAACCATTAAGCTTCAATTATGGGATGTCACACATGAAGCACAATTTAGAGCAGTGCACTCCGTGTATGCTTTGGGATCGCTTGGGGGATTATTCGTCTATGATATCACTCAGCCTCAGACCTTTGAAAAACTAAAACCACAGGTTCAGGAATTCTGGAAAAACAACGGGAAAGGAATAATTCCAGTTGTCATTGTAGGCAATAAAATTGATCTGCGAGATCAAACTCCAAATTCAGTAAAGAGAGAGAAAAGTATCCAATTCTGCCAGGAATTATCAGAACAAACAATTTCCAAAGGCTTTCACGTGCCTTTTATAGAGACTTCTGCCAAAACAGGAGAAAATATTCGAGAACCATTCGTATTTTTAGCCCGAATTTACCTAAAAATGGTTGCTGAGCAGGAATTACTAGCCAAGAATAAGAAATGAAGAATAATGGATCCCACTGTAACTCAACACTGTGAATTCACTGTGTCATTCACAATGAAAAGCTTGACACTTGTATGCTCACGTCACGTCAATTGTAGAATCCCTCTCCGCCCACCATTTTCTGAATAACCTTCTTAGTCACCATTCTAATTGCCAATAAAAACAAATTTGTTGTTCGTTCCCTTGAAACAGATCTCTCTTTGCCTTATATGTTCTCAAATGTTGCTAGAGAAATTTCAACTTTCCAGAAAGGAGAGGCTCAAGCTTGTGAAGTTGGGAATTTCTTATTGCTCAGAAGCTAAATTCTTCCCTAATGCGTAAGCTTCATCCATTAACTTCTGGTTCTGCCTGATTTGGCCCATTTCCATCGCACTTCCATGAATTATTGCAACAATATCAGCACCGATATAACGGAATGTATCTTCGAAGGAATGGATGGCATTATTCGCTCCAGAAGTAGCTTGGTTCGTATCGCCGTAAACCAAAATAATTGCGATCTTTTTATTTTTTAGAGCCTGTCTATTTGGCTCAACTAACCCATACAAGCGGTCAATGACCAATTTGGTTTGAGCACTCATATTGAACCAATAGATCGGACTGGCAATGACGACCGAATCTGCAGAACGCAGAGCAGGATAGATTTTTTGCATATCATCATCAATCACACATACCTTAGCAGGCTTGTTAATACAGGCATTGCAAGCATTGCAGGGTTTAATGGTCATTTCTTGGAGAAAGAATTCCTCAACATTGGCGCCATTGTCCACAGCCCCTTTAGTCAAAGCATCGGCTAAT
>JBHLKK010000099.1:0-4668 GCA_048886745.1 Candidatus Hodarchaeota archaeon
AAGGAGGGGAATGTTGACTTGCTGGTAACCCAAGTACTGAAAGGAGCAGAGAGCCAGGGAGCAGAGACGCAGAAGATCTATCTTAACGACCTAAATATAAAACCTTGCCAGAGTTGCGGAGTGGATCCTCGTCCAGAATTCTGCATATACGAAGATGATATGAAAATAATCTATGGCATATTGGAGTCATCTGACCTGATCGTGTTGGGTTCTCCAGTATATTTCGATACGGTCAGTGCACAGACCAAACTCATGATAGATCGCTGTAACTGCCTAACCCCCTATGTCAAAGACCAAACAGGAAGATATGGTTTTGAAAGGAGATTAGATAAAAGGAAAAAGGGGATTTTTATTGCTGTTGCAGGCACAGAACAAGAATTCAACACAATCTTAACATCTATCAGAGGTTTTTTTGAGTGGGCAAACATTGAATTGATTGATACTATCCTATATGCTCATGATGATTCCGAGTTGGGCGGAGTCGGAAAAAACAGGCAGAGGATGGCCGAAGCTTTTGAAATCGGTGTGAGGGCCACAGAGTACGAGTCGAACTGATTCATTCCGAACTGAGAATTGGATGTTGCTCCAACGACATTCTTTTATAGTTTTAAAACGAACCGTTTACCGATATGCAATGGATAAAGATATTTCACTCTGTGGATTCAATTGCGGCCTCTGTCCGGCATACAAGTCCAATCTCAAATCCGATAAAGATCGCGACATGGTTGACGAGGGATGGAAGAGATTTCATCGATCGGGCGGATGGATATATGATAAACCCTATTGTGAAGGATGTTTCAACACGTCCGATAGGATACCTCTCTGGAGTAACTGTCCTATCAGAAAATGTGCCCTAAAGAACGACGTAAGAAACTGCGGCTATTGCCTGGATTATCCTTGTCCTCGCATAAACTGGCTGATCCATATCACAACCTTGATTGCCAAAAGAACGAAAAAAGAAGGAACGCAGGAAGACTATGAAAGATTCGCATTACCTTATCTTAACAAGGCAAGACTTGACGAAATCCACGAAAGAATTAGCAGAGCCATAAGCGAAGCAGAGTTTCAACCTCTCAATACTTCGACCGTACCTTACCCATCCCATCTGAACCTGAAAGCATTCTCAGGCATGAAGATCAAACCGGATAAACTACGGACGGCGATGCGAAAACTGCATTCTACACTTGAAAGTATGCTGACATTGCACTGCAAAACGCGTGGGGGACAAGAGCAAGAAGTGAGAAGAAAGAAGGAAGGTCTCAAGTTCCTCTGGATCATGGGAAGATATGGAAAACTGAAAAACGGTGATGACCCCCTAATTGAGATCACAGGAGAAGAGATCAAAAAACAGCTCAAATATGGCAGGCATAGAATCAAAAAGAAGTTGCAGGAATTGAAAGATTATGGAATTGAAGGCAACTACGTCGAGAACGAGATTGAGGTCAGGTTTGTTGAGAAACCAAATGTCGCAGTCGCGCTCCAACAGTATATAACGATTCTTCTTAAGAACCACAGCGAGAGAAAAGCCTTTTCTAAGTTTTGGAAGGCAGACATGAGTGTCCTGAGTTGATCACACGGGATTTAAGATGTATCCGAATTGGGAGGCCTACTGTTTAGAGTCCACCCCAGGGCCAATCCAGACTGACTTCAATTGCCCTATATTTCCTTATGTGAAATTCCTCAACCAATAAAGATGAGTGCTCAATATGGACCTAGTTCCTTTCTAAATGCTTCGCTTAGGTTCTTTCCCCAGTTCTCCAAAGCTTTCAGCTTTCCTAGGAAAAATCTTAATACGGGTGGTTCATGCACAAATGTTAAGCCTCTTACAAGCTCTCTGTGCTTATACAACCAGCCTATTCTGTCGACTGCATACTCAATATGCGACATTGTATAGACCCTCCTAGGTAGTGCGATCCTGGTAAGCTCGAGATCAGAAAGAAGCTCTTTCCCTTCTTTGTCTCTATCCATCGATATCGTTCCTCTTTCCATGCTCCTTATCCCCGATGCTATGTAGAGCGCAGCTGCCAAAGCTCCTGAGGGGTATTGTGCTTGAGGGATGTGCGGCAAGAACTTAGTGGCGTCCAGATGGCACGCCAATCCCCCCGGTGGGGTAACCACAGGAATTCCTTTTTCAATAAGTTTTTCGATGAAGTATTTTATCTGCTCTATCGCGCAGCCTGCAACATCAGGATCAACCATTTCTCTTAATCCTACTTCCATAGCACCGATTTCTCTCATGGACATACCACCATATGTGAAGAAGCCTTCATAGACCGGAAGCCATGGCTCTATCTTTTCAAAGAGTTCCTTATTGTTTGTTGCAATGAGGCCACCTCTGACGGATGTATTTTTCCTTCCGCTCATATAGAACAGATCAGCAAGAGTGCACATTTCCTTGACTATCTCTGAAACAGTCTTATCCTCATAAGCGCTTTGCCTTTGCCTTATGAAATATGCATTTTCACAAATCAGACTTCCATCTAACACTAATGGAATGTCATACTCGCTACATATTTGTGCGATCTCCTTCAGGTTCTCCATAGAGAAAGGTTGTCCACCAAGCAGATTGGTTGTGGCTTCCATCCGCACAAAAGGTATTCTTTCTCTTCCGAACTCATTAATGGTATCCTTCAGCTTTTTCGGATCCATATTGCCCTTAAACGGATGAGTGCTTTCGGTTTTCAAAGCTTCATCTGTGAAAATCTCTAGGCACTCAGCCCCCGTGAGTTCGATGTGAGCTTTTGTTGTTGTGAAATGGTAATTTGTTGGGATGACATCGCCCGAAGTGGCAAATACTTTCGTAATTAGGTGTTCTGCCGCTCTTCCTTGATGGACATTCATTACATGTCTGTATCCTAACACATCCTTTACCGCCTCAGCAAACTCGTAGAAGGTCATACTACCAGCATATGCGTCGTCAGCCTTAATCATGCCAGCGAATTGATTGTCGCTCATGGCATTTACGCCACTATCGGTAAGCATATCGAGGAATATATCTTTGGTCTTGAGTAAGAACGTATTGTAGCCTGCCTCCTCTATAGCCTTAAGCCGTTCTTCCACAAGGATTAAAGAGATCTTTTGTACCATTCTCGCTTTGTGCATATCTATAGGGATTTCCTTGCCTGTAGATAGTTTTATGGACATTTGGAATCACTCCTCTCCTCATGTTTAGGTAATTTCTCAAGAATCTCAATTATTGATGTGGGGCTCTATGAGCCCTTTTACCTTTTATGTTATTTGCTTTTACTGAAAGGTTAATCTTACATTTTCTTTCCAGCTATTCGTCTAAAGACTGGCTTCTTTTGCTATCTCCACTACCTGCCATTCTGCCCTCTTTCGGTTTGATGCTTAGTTTCTTTTCCAAACTGATAAGGATAGTAGCACTCAATACGAGAATTGACCCAAATAGACTCCATGAGGTGAGAGGTTCACCCAGAATCAGTAGACCCATAACCATGACACTAACAGGCTCTACAAGCAGAAGTATCCCCGCAATTGAGGCTCTAATATATGTCAATCCCATACTTAGTAGGCCATAGGGAATAATGGTCCCGAATACTCCTAACATCAATAACAATCCCAAAGCTTCAAATGAAAGATCCAAAACCACACCTGAAATTCCTCCATATCCAACAAATGATCCAACCAAAAACCAGATCACTGACACACACATCAAGCCAAAGAGAAATGAGTAAAACATTGTTGTCGAAGAATGATACTGTTTCTCTGAACCTGAAAGCCGCCCGATTATAACATATACTGCGTAAAAGAATCCGTTTGAAGCAGCCAAAGCCACACCTATTATATTTATTGATGTTATTGCCCCGAGCATTTGCCAGATGCCACTAACAATTGAGGCACCAACGATGGAAACAACCACCGCTGCAACCCTGATGGGTGTTACGGTTTCATTTAGGAGGAGTCTGGCAAGAATCACAGCAAACATCGGTTGGAGGTAAGATAAGGTAACAGCTACTGCAACGGGAGTTCCGACAGCTATAGAGGAGAGATAAGCGATCATCGATAAAGAGACTCCAAAAAGGCCGTTTACAACAAAGATTCTGATATCTGCCCTACCAATCTTACGTATTTCCGGTCTGGTCAGCAAGATGAATCCAAAGAATAGAGTTGTAAGAAGGGCTCTGAAGAAAGCTTGTTGAATTGACGGAACTCCCATATCTCTGAGCAAACTTGATAGTATTGCAGTAGATCCGAAAGATATTCCGCCCACCAGAGTGTAAATATAACCACGCAATGATTCTTCAATTCTTTCTGTTGGGGACAATCTCAATCACCAAATTATTCCTGCTTTTCAGGATCTTAAATAGAAATGGCACAAGTCATTGAATATCAGATTGATTCAGAATAATTCCTTAATTCCAACTTTTCCAGCTTCTCTTTTGTTTCGAGTACACCGTAAAAACCTTTTCTGAATTCACCAACATTTAGAACATTCTTTTCCTTCCCTGCAGATTCATGAATGTGGCCACAGACCAACGCCAACGGTTCCGCTCTTTCATAGGCTTCTCTGATCGCTCTTGATCCAGCATGGCCGCGTTTGGTTAGGTCTCTTAGCTCAAATGGGGGTGCGTGAGTTATCATGATTCTCTTATCATAGGAAGAGACTTGTTCCAGTATTTCCAACAGCTCACCAAGAGCATCTTCTTC
>JBHLKK010000100.1:0-4580 GCA_048886745.1 Candidatus Hodarchaeota archaeon
ATCATATTCTTAGAATCAGAACTCAGAGGCAGTTGTATGAATCAAGCGAAATGAACATTGTTGTGCACGTGGAACCAATCCCGTCGACACTTTTAGTTACTGCAAGATCTCTTGAAGAGGGGTCTTTCCGTGTTTTTGAAGGTGAATCCTTCGAATTGACGGTTATTTTCTATGACACATTTCAAGGCAAGAACATTATCAACGGCAATGTTAGCTGCTCATACGGAAGTTTCTGGGTTAATTTGACCGAAGAATCGTTTGGCCCTACGAAGATTGGCGTGTATACAACAACGGTAGATTCTGACAATCTAAGCCTGACCAGTGGGAATAACTTAATTCTAATACAAGGCAATGCTACAGATTATAGAAGCTCTCAATATAATCTAACCATACCATTCTTTTTCAAATCTAATGTTAATTTGTCTTTTTCTGAATATCTTCCCGTTGAAAAAATGGGTATGGATAGGAATTTTACCGTAACAGCGACCTTAGAATACTCAAACGGTAGTGTAGTTGCAAACAAAAATATCACATTTACGGTCTGGTACGATGGTGTTCCGAGTGATCCTGTAAGAATTATTACAACAGATGAAGGGGATGCAATCCTTACCGTTATCATACTGCCGGGATATAGGAGAATTCAGGTATCTGCCCAGTTTGAAGGAGACAGAGAAACTAACTCACACGATCCCGTGTACGCTCAAACGTCAACAGGAGTAAACTATGTTGTAATAACCACTGTTTTGGGCAAAATAGTTGGAATATCTCCGTTCATTGGAATAGGAGCTCTGGCTATAGCAGGTGCAGGCTTTTCATATCGTTTTCTTGTCATTGTTCCCAAAAGAAAACGAAGACTAGCTGCCATGGAAAAGGCTGCCGAGACATTCGAGAATGTAAGGAATATTCAGGATTTGCTGATCCTCGAGAAAGAGAGTGGTCTGGTTTTGTTTGAGCGTCCTTTCAGGGAGAAACCCTTCAACCCAGACTTGTTTGGTGGGTTCATTCAGGCAATCGCATCGTTTGGAGGTGAGATCGCAGAAGGAGCAGAGGTATCTCTGCAGGAATTGACCTATAGAGACTTCACGATTCTTCTGAACGACGGAAACTTTGTAAGAACCGCTTTAATTCTCGCTGACAGACCAACGGAAACCCTCTTGATCAAGCTAAAGCTTTTCACAGCAGCCTTTGAAGAAACATATCGTAAGCAAATTTCAGAATTCAATGGTTCCGTTGAGGTCTTTGATGGTGCATTTGATCTCATCGACGATATTTTCGAGCTTACCCTTATGCTACCTCATAAACTTCCGCCAGAAACAGCAACGGCAAAAGATCTTACGTCCCTCCAGAAGGATCTTGTAATACTGGTGAAGGAACTGCTTAAGACCAAAGATTACTTTTATCCAAATGAGCTCGTATCTTTTGCCATGACGAAGAGAGAAGAAACCATGTTGGAGATAACAGAGGCAGTATATCATCTAGCCAAGAATAGATACTTCGTTCCCATAATTCTCTGACAGCAATTCTGCCTATTTCTATTCAGAATTGTATTTAGGAATGTGTAAGATGATTCTTTATTAATTGGACGATTTTTGACATGCCCTTTTTCAAGTTTTTTGTTCCATTACAACCCGCAGCTGTAGGATGACCCCCTCCCTCACCACCGATTATGGGTCCCACAGGAATCATAACATGCTTGCCAAGATGCAAACCGGTTCTCTTATAGATTATTGGCCGAGCTCTTCCGCTTATTCTTACTATTTTATCATGTTCGGCTCCAACAATAGCTATATCTGCGCCAATATCGATAAGAGCTCTACAGGCGCTTGCCTCATATGCACTAACCTTGGATGTTGCAACAATCCAGTCGTTAATTTTGTGAAGCTTCATCCTCTGGACAGCCTTAAAGCGAGCAGTTCGTTCAGAATTATCCAAAGGTGTCTGAAGCATCGAAATGACTTTTGGATAATTCGCTCCGTAAGATGTCAGCTGAACTACAGTAGGAAATGTATCTTTCCCGGCAATAAGGAAACGTCGTGAGTCGTAAACCATCGCAGCAAGCAGAGCAAATGCTTCGGTCGATGTGATTTTTGCTCCTGCTTCGCGATAGAGACGATATATTATTTCTGCAGTTGAACTGCAGCTTTCATCTAAGAGCTGAAGAGTAGCGATTTCGTGTGCTTGGGGATGGGGGGTATGGTGGTCAATAATCACTATTGGTGCTTTTAGATTCTCTACGATTTCTTTCAATGCACCAAGTTGTGCAAAATTGTTCATATCTACAAAAAAGACTATGTCAAAGTTCATGGAGGTTATCTCGGTCTTTAGGTTTATTTTCAAATAATCAGTAAACTTCTTTGAAATCTTGTTCTGGCTCTCAGCAGCCATTTCTGTCTTAATCTTAGAAAATTTCTTCCTCAGAAGTTTCTCAAAAGCAAATGCGCTTAGAATAGCATCAGGATCTGCATTTTGATGACACAAAAGCAACGTATTTCTTGGCTTCAGCTTTTCCAACAGTTTCTTCAGCTCTTTGAACAACTTGCGATTTCCCTCAGTTTTTCCTCGATGGCGTCAAAAGCTATATCTACAGCTTCTTGGGCTAGTGAATCGCTGTCGAGTTGGCTGAAAAGAGAGAGCTCAAGATTAACTACAATATCAATAGTTAGCTCTTCATTGCGAGACGTTTCGATTGTTATATCGAGTTGCTCTATCTCATGCTTTGATGTTTTTCTACGTATATAATTACTCGCTGCTGCTTCACCTACCAAACATAACTGTTCAATCTGTTCAGGAGTTAATTTTGATACATCGATTTTCTTGGGTGACATTCTCATCTCTTCAAGAAGCGGGTGCCCCTCGTCCTTCCAGTTTTGCCTGCAACTTTGTGCTGGCATCTTGAATTTGCTTTCTCAACTGTTCTTCCTGTCGTTTTAAGGTTTTAACGCGGATTTCCAGAGTTTCTTTCTGATCGGATAATTCTTTTTTGGTAGGATCTTTATCGACTTTTATCAAAAGAGCCCCCACAGATTTATACACTGTTGTACCGGCATCTATCTTTTCGAGTTCGGAAAGTGCTCGTTCCGTTTCCCTTAATTGAAGTTCCGATTGATTCCTTTGAGACGCTATTAGCTCGTATTGCTGTTGCATCTGTTGGAGACGCAAGATCTCCTGTTGGATTTGAGGCGGTATTTCACCTACAGACATCGTGCTTACCTCTTTTTGATCAGATATAGATCTTGTATAAGTTTAAACCAGCGCAGATATGCGTTAACAATAGCCCTCAACGCTGTTATATCTTTAGCTTTGACTTTTAGCTTTAGTGTGCGACCTCTCTTTATAAGTATTGTTTTTGTTCTGCTACTTGATGATGTAGGAAGTTCAGGAAGAATTGCAGAGTAGGCTACTTCAGCTGAGTCTTGATCAGAAAAACTTACTTCAATATCGGCATAAACTCCTCGCGTGTCTTACTCCTCCTCTTTGACACCATTAATCTTTCTAACATACAGAGTGGGACCTAGTTCCTGCATAGTAGGGATCTCGATGAATTTGAGGGTTGCAGGGTAACTATGAGATTCATTAATATAAAGGGCGATGTTTGCTCTTTCAGCTAGCTTAGGCCTTGGTTTCCCGGGGTAAATGGGAGAGCTAAGGTGGTTGGCCAGATGTTTGGCCAGTTTTTCAACCCCAGATGTTGTTTGAATATCGTGGGTTATGATCAGTCTTGGCTTGTCCGGTGCCCTTCTTTTTATGATCTCTCTTCTGAGAACGACTTTGCCAAGAAGTAGTGCGGGAGGAGTAAAATTGAACCCTTTCGGAGTTACGGACAAGAAAGAGACCTTGCTGGGATTTCCTCTAAAAGTGCTCACAATGATAGCGATCCTAGCGTCGGATTCAATCGTTTTTAATGCAAGTTCATATATGCTCATTTTTCCACGATTGATTCTTATGGAATTTGGAATTACCCGAGTCAGGTCATTGCATAAAGTCCTTGTGCGTCTTGCTGGACGGTGGGAGGTTGTGATTATAAGCACGTTTTTTCAGACCCGTATCTATTCGGCCTCTGCCCTTTCTTCCATTCTCTTTCCTACACGAGCAGCCATTTTCCCCGCATCAGTCTGCGGTATCCAAGCTCCTCCAGCAAATGTAAAGCCACACTTTCTACACAGCCATATGCCTACGCTCATACGATGGACCGCCTTAGTTCTGCATTGAGGACAAGCATAAGGAGTTTTGAGTTTTTTCTCAATGACCCGCACCCTTTTCCTTAAAGTCGAACCATATCTTACGCCAAATCTGGCAGTAGAACCTGTTTTCTTTGTTCTTCCCACTCTTTTCACCTTCTAAAATCTCATCATTTCGGCAATTTGTCCAAGAGCTCCTTGGCTTTTCTGACTGCGATCTCAACAGCGCCCAGAACATCTTCATAAGGCAGAGGTCCAGCCCCGCCTTTTTGGATGGCATTTACCTGCTTATTTTTGTCTACTGCGATCGTAATTCGCCCATTCATAATAAGCTCCTCCTTCAAGGTTCCAGTTAGCGCCCATTGCCATAACGACTTCGGTATGGCTGTAGCCAATTCCATA
>JBHLKK010000101.1:0-1282 GCA_048886745.1 Candidatus Hodarchaeota archaeon
ACTTTTTGAATGGATATAACGAGTCTTATTATTTTATATTTGGCCAAAGACCCTTGGACGATCACCTATGTGTACCCTCTCAACCGGTTCATTAAGTACTTGTCTAAGTCCAATGAATGTTGGATCAGCTTTTAACCAACACGGTAATGATGTTTTGTAATCTGTGATATTATGGTTATCTGAGCCTATTATAAGTGGACGTTCTAAACCTGTTGCAGGAAAAACAATACTCATATAACGATTTATATCCTTTAACTGTCCAATCTCTAAAATTCCTACAAAATCTTTCGTAATATCATATTTGATTCTCTGTTGAAATTGCTCCCTATTCTCAATACCCTCAATCGAATTGGACTTCGCCCCAGCATGAATTGAAATCAGACCTCCCAGTTCTTGAAAAATATCAAAGGCTTTGGATATGGGAATATATACTCTATCATCACCTCCCATTTTATTAATCCCATCGGGTGTCAATCTAAAAGTACCTTTAATAGTATCCCATAAATGCTCAAGATTCACTCGCTCAGAAAAAATGCCAATATAATGTATTGGCTTATCACCGAGTTCAGATCGGAGCTCTATACCTGGGAGAATTATCAATCGTTCTTCGCTTAGTTTACGTAGTTCATTTATTCTATTTACATCTATATAATGATGGTCAGTAATTGCCACCACATCTATTTCCGAAGATAAAAGACAATCTATTATGTCCTGGTTAGTTATACTATCATTTTCATAATCATAGGATGATGGTGTATGAAAATGCAAGTCCCATTTTCTCCACTCTGACCCTCTATTATATTTACTTAAGTTTGCCATTAAATCCTCCATTAGAATCGTAAAGTCTAACAAAGATACAACAACATCTTATAAATACATGCATTTCTTTTAATCGCTCCTCTAGTTACTTTCTCAACAGCCAATGCCAAAATTCTTTTTCAAGATAGGTTGCTTGCATTTTTACATATAATTATAACTATAATGCTTAGATATGTCAAGAAATAGAGAGAATCCAATCATTAATATAAAGTTTACACTAACCATTAGCACTCAGTGTGTTTTCTTATGTAAGAAGGCGCGCTGGTCAAAAAAAGTAGGGCGTAGGCAGTAAAGAGTAAGCAGCGTGAAATAAGGAGTTGATGAATCTATTCAGCTCGTAAAGAATCTGTAAAAATTCTACCAAAAGTTTATAAGAGAGGTAATGAATATAGGAGATGGCAACAAATGCCCTAATTTCAGTACAAGAGTTATAAATATAAGTATTTCTTAATAGAAATGCTTC
>JBHLKK010000101.1:1292-4446 GCA_048886745.1 Candidatus Hodarchaeota archaeon
CGAAGAAAATGATTCATTGACTGATAATAAACTTGCCTTGCTTCAGAGGTTTTTAGCTTTCAAGCCTTTTTCAGAAGATAATCTCGCTGAAGAAATCATAAAAGAGAAACAAAAATTCCAGAAGACATCTTTAGTCCAGATCATCAACTTGATAGCTGAAAGGGAAAAGGCTAAGCAGAGAAATATGAGGTCTCTGGATTCTGAAATTATGGATGTTCAGTCACAGCTTTACGTTTATAGGTGTCATGTTTATCCGATTTCTCCTGATAACAAACGGAAGAGCAATCTTGAGAGAGCCCTTTCTGAACTCGAAAATCGCAGAAGGCAAGAGGATATTGCTTGCTGGAAAGACACCTTGAAACTATGGCAGAGATTGTTAGAGATTATTGCCGAATATAGAGCTACTTTGAGAAAAGTAGCTTTGATTACAGAGATTCAAAAAGCAGATGATAAAGATAGATTGTTACGAGATGGAGTATCGGAGTAACGGGGACCTTAGTTGGAGAGGATAGGAAATTGAGAAAAAGATTATACAGATAAAGACCACCGCTGAAATCTCAAATTAAATCACTGCAATCATACATCGGAGATGAAAATGGATGTTTTTGAGACTAAAACAGAAAGGGTTAAGCAGTTGTGTCGAAAGCTAAGACCTGTTGTTGGCACTCAGATAGACAAAATATGGCAGGCATATTTGATTGAGGATAATAAGGGCAAAGGTGAAATCGAGGAGTATCTGAAACTACTCTCTGCCTCAGTCATTTCAGAAAGACTTGAGAAAGACCAGATATTTCTTTTTCCACCCTCAAAAGAAAGAGCTGCTGGAAGTTATTATATTGGCGATGTTCTCTATAACAAAAAATGCCTCTATCCATTTGGCCTGCGCGAGAAAGAGTGGATTCAGCATGTGGGTATATTTGGCAGGTCTGGAGCTGGTAAAACCAATCTTGGTTTTTCGATTGTTTCAGAATTGTTTAAAAAGAACAAACCCTTTATCATCTTTGATTGGAAAAGAAACTATCGAGATCTATCAGCTTTACCTGACTTTCATGACTTGCTTGTTTTTACAGTAGGGCGAAATATTGCACCTCTACGATTTAATCCATTAATACCGCCGCAGGGCACTGATCCACGGACCTGGTTAAAGAAGATAATCGAGGTTGTTGCACATTCATACTTCCTTGGTGAAGGCGTCATGTATTTGCTCCAGAAAGCAATAAATTCTGTCTATCGAAGATATGGGGTCTACGATGGCTCTGTTAATCAATATCCTACATTTCGTGATGTCTTGAGATGGTTTGATAAATATAAGGCCAAAGGTAGAGAAGCTAATTGGTTGAGTTCAACACTCAGAGCTATTTCGACTATTTGTTTTGGCGAGATGAATCGTTTAACCAATATAGGTAATCAACAGATTGAACAACTGCTAAAGAAGAAAGTCATCTTGGAATTAGATGCACTCACCCAGTCAGATAAGATCTTCTTTATCGAAGCCCTGCTATTATGGATTCACCATTACCGGCTTAGAGAAAAGGAAAGAGAGGCATTTAAACATGCGGTAATTATTGAAGAAGCCCATCATATCCTTTCTGGTGAAAAGGCAAGTTTAACTGGTGGTGAATCGATCATGGAGACCACATTCCGCGAAATCAGGGAATTTGGTGAATCACTTATCATTCTTGATCAACACCCCTTTCAGATATCATTGCCAGCATTAGGTAATACCTACACAACGATTGTCATGAATCTAAAACACAAAAAGGATGTGAATACGATAGCACAATGCATGATGCTCGATAGAACTGAAAAAGAATATCCTGGAAATCTTGAGATCGGTGAGGCTATTGTGAGGCTTCAAGGCAGAATCATGAAACCGTTCTTGATAAAAATACCGGAGTTTGAAATCAAAAAAGGTGTTGTAACAGACGAAATACTAAGAGAGAAAATGCTAAGGTATTTCGGCTATTTGAGAGGAAAGCAGCCGCTAATTCAGGATATTACGCATATTTCAAAGACTGCTGAAGTAAGAGAAGAGGAGAAAATGCTCTTGATTGATATATTGAAACACCCATTTAGTGCAATTGTAAGGAGATACCAAAGACTAAATTTGAATAGAAGGAAAGGTAATTTTTTCAAAGATAATTTAATAAATAAAGGTTATATCATCCCTAAAGAAATACGGTTGAGTAATGGTAGAATAATGCTATTTGAATTGACGGAGAAGGCAAGGCAATATTTAGAAAGTTTAGGCTATTATATTAAGAGAGACAGAAATGGTATAGAACATAGATTCTGGAAATGGAGAGTTGCCAAATATTATCAGGAAAGAGGTTATCAAGTGTTCATTGAGAAGAAAATAAATGGTGGAGTGGATGTTGCAGTGAAACAAGACAATATGAGTATTGCTATAGAAATTGAAACCGGAACATCAGATTTCATAAAGAATATTTTGAGAGATCTTAAGAGAGGGTATAGTTTAGTTATATCAGTTGCGACCAACGAAATAGTGGAAAATAGAATCAAAGTACAATTGGCAAAGAGAAAATTGGATAAGATTAAGAGGCTTAAAGTGACGACGGTTAGGGCGTTTGAGTGATGACCATATTTTTGGAGAAGTCAGAACTAGCTAGCTGGCGGAAACATCTGCAGTGGGGCGATCAAGAAAGGCTATTATTTGAAGCGTTTCCTTCTCATTTCAATTGCTTTCGTCTCTCCTATTATCAATCTTTTGGAGCTTTCATTTTCGCTAACGCTCGGGATACACCACACATCCTCGCATAGACTTGACCCCGTTGTTAGACAGAAGCAGTTCAGCCCACCAAACCTATCGATTCTCACTACATGCCACCATGTGGCTATAGCAATTGCCGGGCGCGATTTATCACCCATGCGACGGCTCGTTCATCAAAGCCATCGCTCCACAACTCCACCCGCTCATTAGGAAGCACATCCTCGAGATGGGGAGGAATTCTACCTAGTGTGATGACCAAGAAATGAAGTTCCGAGTTCTGTCTCGCTGCCTTCCAAAGACTCCGTTTGATGGTCTCATCTCTTCCGCTTTGACCGATGATCACGCACACACGCGCACCGCCGAGTGCAGCTGTTAGATAGTCATACGCCACACAATACGGTTCAGAGAATATGTAACGATCCT
>JBHLKK010000102.1:0-4334 GCA_048886745.1 Candidatus Hodarchaeota archaeon
TAGTTTTAAAGAACAGGAGGAGTGGTGATGCCAGATTTTGGCTTTACCGAAGAGCAAGAAATATTCAGGAAGTCCCTAAGAGAGTATCTTGAGAAGAACATATCAGGAACAGCTACTGAGATGTTCAAAAGCAACAGCGTTTCCAAGGAAGTCTATAAGAAACTCTCGGATTTTGGGTTGCCAGGCTTGAAGATTCCACAGGAATATGGCGGAGCAGATGCCGACTGGATTACCTGCGTAATCGCAATAGAAGAACTGGCTAGAGCGGATCTAAGTGGTAGATCAGTAATACCTCTTCTGCTCAACTTGACCGAGGGATACACGCTAGCCAAGTTTGGAACAGACCAACTCAAGGAAGAGCTTTTGCCAAAAATCGTTAAGGGAGAGGCAGTATTAGGAGTTGCTGCAACAGAACCCGGCTGTGGAACGAATGTGGCTGCGATCAAGACCACCATGAAGAAGGATGGAGATGAATATATCATAAACGGAGAAAAACAATACCTTAGTGATGTGGCTGAAGCCGAATTGCTTGGCGGGGGTCACTTGGTTACCGGAAAAACGACGCCAGAACTCGGATACAAAGGTATGAGTGTCGTTTATGTTCCTATAGACAGCGAAGGAATAAAGACATTGGAGTTTGAAACAATAGGATTACCCTTAGGCGGATTAGTATTTGAAAATGTAAGAGTGCCAACCTATCATCTCATAGGTGAGGAGAATAAAGGGATTTACCTTACAATGGAAAGCTTTGTTACAACGAGAATTCCGGTGACCATGGGCATAATTGGTGCTACCAAGAGAGTCCTAGAGATGGGCATAGATTATCTTCAGCAACGTAAGGCTTTTGGTCGTGCAATAGGCAGTTTTGAAGGATTGCAGTTTCAACTGGCTGAGGATTATGCCAGATGGGAAGCTGCAAGATGGTTAACATACAGGGCAGCTTGGATGCATGAAGAAATGGACAAAAGCGGACGGTTTACTTCCTTTGAAGTCTCGATGGCTGCTTCAGAAGCTAAGTTGGTGGCATCCATTGATTGCGGTAAGGCTTGTATAGATGTAATGAATTGGCACGGTGCGACTGGAACCACAACAGAATTTGATGTACACATGGCCGTTAGAAACGCCTTTGGAATGGGTATGGCTGAGGGAACACTTGAAGCCCAGAAGCTTACAATAGGAATGACCTTGCTTGGAAGAGAATATGCACCTTATAGATGAAGAAGCAGATGATTTCTTCTTCTATTTTTCTGAGTTCTATTATCTTTTTTGATGAATAGTAAAAAAGATACATACTGCAAATCCTTTGAAACAACTCGGAGATCTTGATAGTCAATACTCCGTGCTATCTTTTCAGAACGACAGCAAAATTATCAGATTCAACGTTTTTCTCGCTCAGAGAGTTCTATTGCCTTGCCCTGAACACAATAATGATCCCATCGGAGACTCATTGTCCGCGAAATTGGACATTGGGCACACAAGCAGCCTTTCTGCTCTTGGATTATCGAGCTTTTGCCTAGGGTACAAAAGCCTAGAGCAGTCTCCCCGGTTCCTTCATAAGTTGGGCATTTGCCACAATAATCCTCACAGAAGCCGATTAGATTTTCCACGCTTCGCTTCTGATCTGCGTCTGACATGTGCGCTATCATCTTAACTTTTTCTTCAAAAGCGGCTTTAGGGAATCTTTCTTCAGGACTTGTCATTAAAACACCAACTTTGCACTCATTTTATGAGAATCGGAACACTCCAAAACTACGATTGGAACATACTTTTTGGCATTACCTGGCAGATCAATGGGACAACTACATTTTCCTCATCTTCGGGCGATTCTCTCACGAAAGTAGTACGGACAATATATATCTTTCTTGGATAAATCCGATTCATTTGAATCATATCACCAAAACATATAAACATCCTAAGGAATAAAGGAAAACTGTCCATGCTATTGGTTTAGAAGGAGGATTTTGATGAGGAGAGTTGCAGTAATAGGAGTTGGTAGCTCAAAATATGGAATAAGACAAGATGTAAATATAGCTGAGATAACTTTTGAAGCAGTAAAACCAGCTTTTGAGGATGCAGGCATAACAGGAAAGGATGTAGAGTATGCAGTTCTTGGATCCGCAGGTCCAGGGGGATGGTATGAAGAATCTCTGCCAGCTGTCATTGCAGCAGAGTACTGTGGACTAACCGGTGCAGGACTGGTTCGTGTTGAGGCAGCCTGCGCTACAGGTAGTGCAGCTGTTTCCACCGCATATTCTGGCATTGCAAGCGGTCAATTCGACCTTGCTGTAGCAATTGGACTTGAGAAAATGAGAGAGATAGATATGGCCACAACCATCGAGATCATAGGAAGAGCAGGATACTATCTATGGGAATTCCAAAACTTTGGGATGACCTTCCCAGCTTACTATGCTCTATATGCAGTTGCTCATATGAATAAATATGGAACTACTGAGGAGGATCTGGCGAGAGTAGCTGTCAAAAATCACAAGTATGCAGCCATGAATCCAATTGCTCAACTTCCAAAAGAGATAACAGTTGAAGAGGCATTAGGATCTCATGTGATAGCCTGGCCCATTAAACTTTATGATAGCTGCCCAGTATCAGACGGTGCTTCCGCGGTAGTCTTGGCCTCGGAGGAAAAGGTAAAAGAGCTAAATATTGACACGCCAGTTTGGATATCTGGTATTGGCTATTCTTCAGGTACGGCGAATCTAAGCAGGAGATCGGATTTTGCAAGCCTTCCAGCAGCCGTTAAGGCAGGGCATGTAGCGTATAAGATGGCAAAGATTGGTCCAGAGGATCTGGATGTTGCATGTGTTCATGATTGCTTTACTATAGCAGAAATAATGGCTTATGAGGACTTGGGTTTCTGCAAGCGAGGAGATGGTGCAAAATTAGTTAGGGAAGGAGAAACCGAGATAGAAGGCAGAATCCCAGTCAATGTTGATGGCGGCCTAAAGGCCAAAGGTCATCCGATTGGTGCTACAGGTTGTGGCATGATATATGAGCTCACAAGACAGCTGAGAGAAGAAGCAGTAAAACGAGAGAGACAGGTTCAGTTGAAGAATTACACGGCTTTAGCCCATAATGTTGGTGGCACTGGGCATTATTGCTATGTAACGATACTAAAGAGGTGATTATCGTGAAAGGTATGCCAACTATTGATTCAAGACCTTTGAATCTTGTATTTGCAATACCGATAAGCAAAACCCTGAAGTTCTGGGAAGGACTCAAAGAAGGGAAAATATATACAACAAAATGCACGAAATGCGGAAAATTATATTTCCCACCAGTTGCAGATTGTGGTGAATGCTTATCAACCGATGTGGAATGGGTTGAATTAACGGGTGAGGGGGAAATTGAGGCATTCACTCACATTATGGTTAAGCCGACTTCATTTCAAAGACATCGGCCATACACTGTTGCAATAGCAAAACTCAAAGAGGGAGTGAGGGTACTGGCTTGGTTAACAGGGGCCAAGTTCTCAGAAACTAAAGTTGGTATGAGGGTCAAATTACAGGGCAAGGACTCTCCTGAGGGTGCTACATACGAATTCGTACCGATCAGATCCGAAGAATAGAGTTTCATATGAAAGCTTTTAAGGCTCTAAGTTGAATACTCGAAGAGTGGTGAAAGAAATTGGTGAAGAAAGTTGCTACCATAGGAGCGGGAGCTATGGGACATGGTATAGCACAGATATTAGGTCTGGCAGGATATAACGTTATCATGATGGATATAAAGGATGAGTTTGTCCAGAAGGGAATGGAACAAATCAAATGGAGCCTAGGGAAATTTGTTGAAAAGCGCAGGATACGACAAGAAGATTCGGATGCCGCCATTTCAAGAATACAAACCACTACAAGCCTGGAGGAAGCTGTTAAGGATGTGGATTTTGTTATCGAAGCAGTTCCCGAAAATCTGGAGCTCAAGAAGAAGATCTTTTCCGACATCGATAAGGCGGCACCAAAACACGTTATAATAGCAAGTAACACCTCGAGCTTGAGAATAACGGACATGGGCAAAGTCACCGAAAGACCTGATAAAGTGGTCGGGATGCATTTCTTCAATCCACCGGCAATGATGCCTCTTGTTGAGGTGATTAAAGGAGAGCAAACCTCTGATGAAACAATAAACACAACTGTTGAGCTGGCAGAAAAACTCAAAAAAGAAGTAGTTGTGGTACGGAAAGATGTCATTGGCTTTATTGTAAACAGAGTTCTGGGTGTTCTTTTCAATGAAGCGTTTTGGGCAGTGTATAGAAATGAAGCAACAAAAGAAGAAGTGGATGCAGCAGTCAAATATCAAGCGGGAATTCCGATGGGTGCATTTGAACT
>JBHLKK010000103.1:0-4067 GCA_048886745.1 Candidatus Hodarchaeota archaeon
AGGATCCTAGCTCAAGAGGGGTTTGATGTTCTGGTTCTGGAAAAATCTAAGGAAATCGGCGGCAGCATAAACGAGAATCTTCAGGGTTTTCCATTCTATGAGGTATCGAGATTGAACATTGATGTTCCCAAAGACAATCCTGTGAGAAACGCCACTCTGACATCATCAAAAGAAAGGAGTTTTCAATTGAATTTTGAGAAACCAATCTGCTATCTAGTTTTGAGAGGCTCAGGAGATTCTTTTGATTCACATCTGGCAAACCAGGCCATGGATGTGGGAGCAGAAATAGAATTGAATTCGGAGGCCGTTGGAGTTAGGTCAAGTAAGGAAAGACTATTGTCAATAAGAACCAAGAATGGAAAGGTGTTTAAGGGTAGATACTTTGTTGGTGCCGATGGAGTGTTTTCGGCAAGCAGAAGAATGGTAGGTCTTTCCCCCCTTGAAATCAAGGGAATAAGCTATGGAATGAAAATGGAAAATGTGGAAATTGATGCGTTATCGATCCATGGAATCTTCAACAGTGAAGTAGCTCCGAGGGGCTACGGGTATGTCATAGGGTACCCCGGTGGGAGATTTGCAACAGTTGCAGTCTCCACCAGACCCAAGTATTCCTCCAAGAACATAAAAGAATATTTTAGGCTACTTCTAGGGCTCATCAAACCCATTATGAAAAACGCTAAGGAAGTTCAGCCATTCGTGGGTTCGGTAACCTGCAACGATGGGAGCCATAGAGTGGTTAGGAAGAATATTCTCTTTATTGGAGAAGCTGGGGGTTTTCAAGATCCAACTTTTGGATTTGGAATGGCTCCATCAATCCGATCAGCAACAATTGCTTCTCAAGCAATATCAAAAAGCCATGAGACAGGCAATCTGAATGTACTTAGGGATTATGAGAGGACTGTTGGCAGCAGAATATTCGAGAAAGAAATTGGATGGAAATGGAAACTTAGAAAAACGATCATAGAGAGAATGAATGACAAAGACATGGATGCCATCTTTAGCTCCTTTAGAGGAAGTGAAGAAGCACTTGAACGAGTAATTCAAACTGGAGATTGGATGCTGCTTCGGAGATTCGTTTTCAAGATCATAGGAAAAAGACCTGCCCTCTTGAGGCATATTTTCCGTATACCCTTGCTATTTCTCCCAATCAAAGGCTCTTGAGTCTGAATGGAGGAATCAGAGTGGATCAGAAAGCTCTTTGGTGGCTATACAAATTACCAGAGTACCGGAGTCTCCAAAATTTATGGTCGACTTGACCAAACGTTACGTCTCTTGTCAATTACGCTCCTTTTCTTAATACCGTGACTCATTTCTTCTGTGAATAATATCTGAGGAGCAGAAACAGTTTTTGTATTCTCAACATCCATCTTCAATGAACTTATTTCATATAGTTTGCCAATTATCTTTGCTTTCAGGTTCTCCGAGGGGTTCTTAGCCTTAACATATACATTCAAATGATCTCTACCATTCGTTTTCGATATCTCTATCTGGAAATCATTAACCTCGTGAATGTCATCAAATAGCTCCTCAAAAACTATTGGATAGTACTTCTCAGCTGTCCCAATTGTGACTCTATCGTCACACCTACCTTTTATATAGTCAATCAACTGAAGTTTCAGCCCACAATCGCATTCTCCATCAACAAATCTAGTGATGTCCCTGGTTCGATATCTTAGTAGTGGCATAGCTTCCCTGTCAAGTGATGTCAATACAAGCTCCCCAAATTCTTCATTTTCGACAGGTTCCCCATTATTCAGATCGACAATCTCTGGATACACGGTTGTTAAAACATGATATCCCTGATGGTTCTTGCATTCTGAGCCTATTCCTCCGCCAAACTCCATAAGGCCATAAGCGAGAAATATTTCACCACCAATCTTCCCTTCGATATAACTTCTCTTTCTCTGAGATAGATGTTCGCCTCCCATTTGGATTGTTTTCATTTTTTCCCTGCTTGATGTCAGTAGATCTACTTCTCTGGAGAATTGATAAACATAGGAAGGGGTTCCTGCTATGAACGAGACATCGTAATCTTTGATGTATTCTGATTGTTCTTCAAAACTAATGTGATTGCCAGTCGGCAAACATTTTACTCCCATTTTGTTTAGTGCCTGCTGATACAGATTACCCAGCTGCCAGATGCCAAAGGAATACATTATCTGCGCCACATCAGTTTTCTCTAACTCCGAGCTCAGCAGACCCAGATAGTAATTGTAGATGACCATCTCAAGATCAGACTTAGAGAGGTATAGTCTTTTGCTTTTACCCGTCGTTCCGGCCGTAAAATGGAATGCAACCACATCCGAATAGGGCACCGACAGAAATGAGTTATGTCTTTTGGAAACGTCATCTGGTGTTGTAAAAGGCACTTCATCGATTAATGAAAAGACCCTGTTCAGACCGATTCTGGGGATTACATGTTTTACTTTTTCTCTATAGAAAGGGGAATTTTCTGCAGAATGCTTGAGTGTTTTAAGTAGCTTGAATTTCTGAATCTCTTCTAGTATCTTCGAATCCACTTTTTTTATCTGATTCGTTATATCAGAGAACTTGAGATTCCATAATCTCTTCCTGAGCTTGTTCAATCTTCGCTCAATGATAAAGCACTTAAGATTGTCGATTACCACAGTTCAAACCAACCTTCAATCTGTAATATCATTTTCTAGAATTTAACTGCTTTTGAATAGTTGGGATCATATCTTATTCTCCTTGCTTTACCCTGTCCCACTATCTCAAGCTTGAGTTTGCTAATGAATTGTATATCATCGAATACAAATAGACCGGTATCAAATCCCGTTTTGAATATGTCAAAACTATAAAGCTTTTCAAATATCTCCTGCTTGAATTTCTCTTCTTCTTTAGCTTCTTCTGGTTCTATTCTCAACCTGAGCTTAGGCTTATAGCCTTGTCTGGAAATAAAGATCTCCCATTTACCTATTCTACCTGATTTGAAATCTGAGCTGAGAAGACTATTTATTACTAGCGAGGAGAGCCTTATTACTCCAAGATTGATAACATCGTCAGTTCTCCCCAATACATCCATTCTTGGGTAGAATCTGCCACATGCACATCCATCTACAGAAACAACCTTCACGAGGTCTCGTACTCTGTACCGAACCAGTGGTAGGGCTTCTTTAAAATCGGTTGCCACAAGTTCTCCTATCAATCCCTCACGCGCTTCCGACAGTAATACTGATTCCGGGATGTACTCTGGATCTCTGTTCTCCTTCTCTAATTCATTTTGTGGAATTATCTCCAGGATAACGTGAAGGCTAGGAAAATGGAGGCCATCATGTTCTTGACATTCAAAGGCACCTCCATACCCCTCTGTAAATCCATATATGTCAAATGCCTCCAAATCATACTGTTGCTCGACTGCCTTTCTATATGGAGCCAAGGCCTCTGTTGTGAAATATCCATTTCTGAGCCTCTTGAAAACACGTTTTGGTTTGATGCTCTTTATCTTTGTGATGAACGATGCAAATTTCAGTTTCATGCTCTTCTTCTCTTTAGCGAGTCTAGCAAGAATTCTGGGCGTGTTCTTGGCAATCTCTTCTGCCATCCTAAGAGCCAGCATAGGAGTACATAGAAAGACGGTGGGCTGTCTTTTTAGCAATAGAGGGAAGCCATCTTCAACATAATCTGGGGACATTACTATCTGTTCCACAGGAGAGCCTATGCTTCCAGTGCTTTCCAATATACGATAAGGCAAAGCTCCGGATATGAAAGGAGCGGGCAGCACTATTGCCATCACGATATCGTCGGGTCTCAGACCTCCTTCAAGCAACATTTTTCCGATCTCTTTTTGACTCATCGTATAGTCAGCATAAGTCCAGGGCATCCATTTTTTTGTTCCCATGGAGCCCGATGTACAGTGCCATATACCCACGTTTTTTGTTAAAATGATTTCATCTATTGGCTTTTCTTCCCATACCTTTCTCAAATCATCTGCGCTCGTATATGGAATTTTACTTAGACCTTCAAAACCTGCCAAACTGCCCGCTTTTAGATTATATTTCTTCCATTTGTCGCTATAGAGGGCCGATTTGGAGGCTTTCTTGATGATT
>JBHLKK010000104.1:0-4050 GCA_048886745.1 Candidatus Hodarchaeota archaeon
GTTTTCAGCGAACATTTGAATTCGATCCGAAGGATCCAGCAAAATGGAATAATTTCGGGTGGATCTACATCAGCTTGGGCAAGCATAGAGAAGCAGTTGAATGTTTCGAGAAAGCATTAGAAATCGATCCAAATTTCGCACGTACATGGGTCGCAATGGGCGATACCCACAGGAATCTAGGCAACAACAGCAAGGCAATAGAGTGCTATAAGAAAGCAATAGAGCTCGATCCTAAGTACCCATACACACAGAACGCTTTGGGAATTGCATATTCAAATCTTGGTGAGAATGCTAAAGCAATTGAGTCTTTTGAAAAAGCTTTAAAGATAAATGTCGAGTATTTGATCGCATGGTACAATCTTGGAAATATCTATGAAAAGACAGGGAGAATTGAGAAAGCAATTAAATGTTATGAGACAATACTAGAATTCGACCCCGATTTTAGCGTTGCCAAGAAAGCTCTAAGACGCTTGATCAAGAAATCTTCTATTTCTCTGGAATGACAACGTCAATGTGGATGAGCCATCTATCCAGTCTTGACGAAGAGGCCTTATTTGACTCTTGATGACATCTCTAGGACTCCGGTTGTTATTCCCATTATTACTCCCAAAACTAAGAAAGGCAATGTCAGGTATCGAAAAGGATAATTTATGACTGGCAGCCAATCCATTGAGCTTGCTACATAGAAGTAGGAAAAGCCCGCTCCGATAAAGAAACCTGCCGCGAGGATAAGGGTAACCAGGCTAATTCTTTTCAATGTAATGCTCCCCTTTCTTGGATTTCGGCAAGAGATATCTCTATGACTTCTTTTAAGATTGTCGTTCAAACATGTCAATTTATCCTAGTTAAGGTCTCGGACCTGAGTAAATTTAATTAACTAAATGCTCCATATGTGAACGTCTGAATATTGATCTACTCTAAGGAGGTTTTAAGATGGGTAAAGGAAAAGGGAAAGGTAAGGAAAAACATAAGGAAAAGGGAAAGGTTGAAAGGGGCGCTGAGAGAGTCGGTGAAGGTGCTGGAAGAGGCCTTAGAAAGGGCTGGGAAGTTGCAAAATCATCTGGAAGAGGACTAAAGAGAGGGCTTTTCAAGAGGGGCAAAAAAGAGGAAAAGGAAGAAGAAGGAGAATAGAGGAATAGGAGGGATTTATCTCCGAATCCGCTCCTGCCCAGCGGAGCAACTAGTTGATTCTATCAGCATAAGTTGATAGAATGTTTGGAGGTGATCAGGAAATGGGTGAAACAAGCACGGCCTTAACCAGATTGAACATATCGGAATCAATTCTTGCAATACTAGCGATAGTTTTTGGAATATTGGTAATAGTATTTCCATGGCTTATCTCTTACATAATTGGAATATTCTTGATAATAGAGGGAATACTATTGCTGGTGAAATATGTAGAAAAACAGAGCAAAGCCACTAGCAAAGAATGATGGGTTGATCTAATTCGGTGAGCTTTATAATATAGGGAATCGCTTCAAAGGTAATCGCCTGCCTTTAGAGATCCAAGCCTAGCCATAATTGAAGTGATTTCGGAAAGAGGGGTGATAATGATGTCTGGAAGCTCTGATTTTGAGAAGATTTGGCTGAGCAAGTTTTCGAGGTGTCTTGGGAGAGTTGCAGGAGAAGAAATTAGAAAAGAAATAATGGAAGGAGGAGAAAATCTCTCCCAGGAGACCAGTCGAGAGGAAGTAATAGATTGGACAAAGAGAGCCATGAATAAACTCGACAGCCTCGTAGATGAGAAGAAAAGAATAGATATAATGACCGGTTGTGCGTGTCAGTATCCGAAGTCTGATTTGCAGATAATAAGAGAAAAATACGAAGAAACCAAGGATGTGGATATAGCCCATCAGATGCTTCAAAAGCAATTTGAATCATTTCTAAAGGAAGGTCTGAAACTAAACAGTGAATTTATCGAAGAAATAGTAAAGAGGGGATGGGGTTCGGCGGGCCTTAGAAAGGGAGATGCGATAATAGCTACAAAAATACCTAAAAGCGGATTTCTTGTCGATTATCTGAAAGAAAAAGATCCGGAAAAAAAGAGACAGTACTATTGCCATTGTCCTAGAATTAGAGATGCGTTGAAATTATCTGAAAAAATATCACCAACCTACTGCTATTGTGGTGCAGGGTTCTATAAGGATATATGGGAAGAGATTCTTCAGAGACCTGTTGAAGTGGAAGTCTTGGAGAGCGTACTAAAGGGTGATGATGTATGCAAAATCGCAATCTATCTCCCAAGAGAGAAGTAATTAGCTTTCTGGAGAATTAACACCATAAAACTCCCTAGTCTCGTTCTTAGTCTAAGCCACAGGGAGAAGTCGCAGCAGTTTGTCGATATCATCTTTAGTGTTATACAGATGACAAGCGACCCTTATACATCCACCACGAATAGTTAATAATACATCATTCTCAGCAAAGTATTTCTCCAATTCCTTGGCCTCATTTTCGCTTCTGATTGGCCTGGTATGTTTGAACGTTACAATACCGGCTCGCATTTCCCACTCTTTAGGAGTAATCAAAGTAATCTCCTTCGCCTCTAGACCATCCACAAGATAGTTTGTTATCTGCTTGATGTGTTGTTCAATTCTCTCAGGACCTAGTTCCAAGAATAAATTGACGCTGGCTTCTAAGCCGGCAGCTCCAACTAGATTTGGCATGCCATACTGAAATCGCCGAGCGCTTGGACAGAAGATATTGTAATCCTTATCATCCAATAGCGGCAGCCCTGTCATGATGCGTTCCCAAAGCGTTTCTCTTAGGCTCTTGGGGATGCTTTCAATTCCTACATGAACTGGAGCGAGTTCTTCAATCAAGTCTTCACGTGTGTAAAGAAGACCAGTACCCATAGGGGCGCAAAGCCATTTATATCCACTAGATGCAAAGGCATCCACCCCTAACTCCTTAACATCAATCTTAAGAGCGCCTAGAGATTGAATTCCATCCACAAACAAATAAGCTCCATTATCATGAGCGATCTGAGAGAGGGCTGACAAATCGTGTCGGAAACCGGATATATACTGGACATGGCTAACAGCAACAGCTTTGGTCTTTCGATCAATGGCTTCTTGGTACTTTTCTAGAGGGACTTGTCCGCTTTCGCTTCTAACTACTTTCATGTTTAGCCGGTGGAGTTGAGCTTGATTATACCAAGGAAAAACGTTTGAGGGGTATTCCAGATCCGCAACAACAATGTTGTCTCCTTGTCGCCAAGGAAGACTCGAGGCAAAGATATTAACGCCTGCAGTAGTGCTTGAGGTATAGGTGATTTCATCCACCTTGGCCCCAATGAGTTTAGCTCCCGCACTTCTACAAGGATCTGTAAACTCCATAATTCTCTTCATTGCTTCAGGGTCTCGATCAACTCTCCAAGCTTTTGTGAGAGATTGCATAACCTCAATTGCTCGATGGGGGAGTAAGGATATTGCAGAGGCTTGAAAGAAAGCCAAACGACGAGCCGTTGGGAATTCTTCATTTATTGTTTTCATGTTCATAGGGATCCACCCCAATCCTCTTAGCAGAGAATCCTTGAATGAGGCTTTCTATCAAACATGGCAATTAAAAATCTTATTATGCTTCTTTGAAAACTAAATGGATATATAGCCCCACGCAGCAAGATACATAAAACAGAAAAAAGCCTTAATATGTAAAGAAATGAACGTCGTTGAGGAGTAGATTTATCATGTCTGAGGCAAGGAATGGAGATACAGTTCGTGTGCACTATGTTGGAAGATTCCCTGGCGGTAAGGTCTTTGATACATCACTAGAAAAAGAGGCGGTCAAGGCAGGCATATACCAGAAAAGCCGTGACTATAAACCTTTAACCGTTACTCTGGGCGCTGGACAGGTCATTAAAGGTTTTAACGATGCTATCGTTGGCATGAAGACTGGTGAAGAGAAAACTGTTACCCTGCCCCCTGAACAAGCATATGGAAAAACGGGAAAACATCCTATGGCTGGCAAAACACTTCAGTTCAAGATAATTCTCGTTGATATAGTCGCCGAGAAGTAAGACTGGCGATCGTCTCTTCTTTTTGAGTCGAAAAC
>JBHLKK010000105.1:0-4034 GCA_048886745.1 Candidatus Hodarchaeota archaeon
AGAATAGAGTAAGGCATTCTCATGTTGTATTGATTCTATCTCTTTCATGTTCTCATCAATTAACTTTAAAATATTCTTAATCTTCTCATTGTTCATTTATTTGTACTCCAAATTGAATAAAGCATAACAGGAAATATAAATAATTCGTTCAAAACCGCATAAATTTAACATTCTACTAAGTATATCGAGTTAAGCCTTCTCCTACCTTCTTATGACCATCTTAATGGTGATAGAACCTAAGGCTAAATAGAGCTTATTTTTCTAAAATAAGGAATAAAAATTATTGTTTTGATAGTGGTCTAAAGACATAGATGGTCGACTTTGGGTATTTGTATAGCTGAAAAGTGGACCTTTGGACTCATTTTATATGAGACTCGCATAGTTCAGAGTGTAAAATATTATTACTATGCTATTACTCAGAATATCTCCATAACTGCTAGTTTATTAACTCGCAAACAAATAATAGTTATGGAGAGGAAGACCTCTTTTCTAATGATGTATTATTCGGCAGTTTTCATTATTCTTCCTCTCCAACATCTTTAATTTATGAGTTGAAATATATTGACTGATTGGGAAAAGAGAACCGTAGCAACGAAGATGATAGTCAGACTAAACAACATTACTCAAAAGAAAGCTTGGGAAATAAGGGATCTATTACTCAAAACATTCCCTAATGAAATTGAAAATAAGACTAAGATAAGAATCACTTATCAAAAGGCATATAAGATAGCAGGCAATAATTCCCAATAGTTAATTTTTTGTCTAATTAAATAAATTAGTGTTTGTTATTCTACCTTATCCAAAGTAATTTTGTTTTTATAAATACTTTGTGGGTGGAGTTGTCAAATCAACTTACTGCAAAAGCATTTGACCTCATCAACCTAATCTGTAACATGGAAAGCCCAGATGTAGCAAGCTTTATTTATGATGCATCATCTTATCAAGGATTACAACAAGGAGAGTAATAATTGTGGAGGAATCTAGGCGATTTCTCAAGACTTACACTTATGAGAGTCTTTTCTACTCTGAAAAGAGAGTTCAGACCGATCAAATGGCTGGTGTCACCCACCCTCCGTTGCAGAAGGATTATCCCAAGGATGCTGCTCTAATCGATCTAATAGCTTCTGATAATCTAAAGATTGGAAAGATGCCTCTTATTAATGCAATTAGAAAAAGAAGAAGTCATAGAGTGTATTCTGAAAGATCCTTATCTCTTGAAGAGCTTTCTTTCCTGCTTTGGGCAACTCAGGGAGTACATGAGGTTTGGAGAGAAGGAATTGCAACAAGGAGAACAGTTCCTTCAGCCGGATCACGTCATCCTTTTGAAACATATCTGGCTGTTTTCAAGGTTGATGAGTTGAAACTTGGGCTTTATAGGTACTTGCCTCTAGAGCACAAGCTCTATCTTATATCAACTGATAAGACTCTGCCAGAGAATTTGGTCACGTCATGCATGGGACAAAAGTTTGTCGGTACCAGCGCGGTAACCTTTGTCTGGACAACGATTCCCTACAGAACCGAGTGGAGATACGGAAAAGCCTCCCATAAGATCATTGCACTTGATGTAGGTCACGTATGTCAGAATCTCTATCTTGCATGTGAGTCTATTAATGCTGGGACATGTGCCATAGGTGCATATTTCCAGGATAAGATGGACGCTCTACTGGGGATTGACGGAAAAAAGGAATTTACTATATATGTTGCCCCTGTTGGAAAGATCGAGTGAACGAGGTCAAATGATCTCTGGTGTTTGTCAATGAGTAGAAAATCATTGTCGTTACTAATAGTGGGCTTTATTATTTTCACTTCAGGTTTTTTTCCATTGGCGATTGTAAATATCGAAATACCTACTCAATCTTTTAAGACATTCTCTTCTGACGCCATTCCAATAGTCTTTGATGTCATAATGAAATCTGGCACATCAACAGAAGCTCCAGTAGCGATATTGATTCACGGTTTCTCAGGAAATAGAAAGATGATGAAACTGATTGGTCTATCTTTGGCCGAAAAGGGCTTTGTCTCCGTATCATTGGACCTCAGGGGCCACGGTGATAGTGGAGGATTCATGGGGGGATCAACCAATTTCAATGCAGATGTGGAGGGAGTCATTCAATTCTTGGAAGATAGAAACATGGGAAATACTTCAGAGATGATTCTCATTGGCCACAGTATGGGAGGAGGAGTCGCGATCAATCTTAGCCTCGAATCATATTCTCCAGTGGCCACAGTCGGCATTGCTCCCAGCACTTCTCCAGAAGCGGTCAATACCACAACTCCAAGAAACCTACTTCTAGTAGTATCGACAGGCGATACAATTATACAAAATGACTTGGTCTTAGAGACATTCTACAGATCTATCAATGGAACGGGCGAACCTAATACAATTTATAATATAAATGGAACCATGAGAATGCTTTTTGTTGATGAGAGTTCAGATCACTTTACTATTGTATATGATAGGGAAGTAATAGGCGAGATTGTTAAATGGGCAACGATGGTAGTCTTGGGAGAAGAACAAACTCTCAGTTTGAACCCAGATCTAATTGGAGCAGCTGTGCTAATATCCCTGATAGGTGGTACAATAGTAATCATATCTTTTCTATCGATAGTATATGATAAGATACGTAACAAAAAAGAGATCAACGAGAATCGAAGTGGTGAGAATCTGCAGGAGAGCAATTGGAAGGATTTACTGAAAACGGGAATTCAAGCGTTTCTCGCTGCCGGAATTGGAGGGTCGGCAATAGGATTGGTGATCTCCTTTGCTGTTTCGCTAATTTCTCCCCTCTTCTTCACCAACTTCATAGCTTCTCTATTCCTAGGTAATTCGATTGCCCTCGGTATTTTTGCATGGAGAAAACTAAAGGGCAGCAAGAAGCAATTCTCCTACACTAGGTTTATCAAAGAATCTCTGAGAACAGAATCGACAAGAGTTGATATCGGTTTCGGGATCATTACAGCCATTATGTTCGTTGTGTTATTCTACACAACAATGGGCGCTAATACTACTTCGACGCTTTCAACATCATTTCTAAGAGTGGTGTATTTGCCCCTCTATCTGACAATCTATATCCTGACTTTCCTTTTCTATGAATCGTTTTTCAAGGCAGTAGTGAGGCCAATGATTGGTAATGGCTCTAAGAGGATGATAGGTTCTGCAATATATCAACTTGTGTTGGTCGTATCATCATTACTGCTACTGATGGTCCTTTTGCTGGCGGTTCTTCAACAGAATGTAGCCTTCTTTCTGCTTGGGATAAACTTGATTGTCCTTCTTTTGGGCGTATTAATCATTTCGGGGGAGCTCTTTTATGAAAAAACAGGTGGATGGATTGCTCAAATAATAGTGAGTGCGGTGTTATTCTCTACATCTGCAGTAGTTTTCTCTCCTATAATATATTTATTCTAGAATTAACTAATCAACCAATTAAGGACTCTGTCGAACTATGTATCGAATTTGAGAAGACCTAAATCAATAAAGCCTCAGATGTGAAGCCACTTTGTCAGAAAAGGAGCAATCAGATAATCCGTATGATATTTGCACATGGAAGTCCGTTTCCGAGTGCAGGAATTGCTCCCTTAAAGCTGAACTGAAATGCAGATTCAATTCGAGAGATCTGCTTCTTTTTGTTATCCGATTTCTCCTATTTCTGATACCTGCTTTAGCCGGATTTATTATGGGCGGTTATGGTTGGTATATTCTGGGATGGATTGCTTTTTCGATAATCTTTTTTGGTTTCTGGGAGATTCGTATCCTCTGCAGTCATTGTCCCTTTTACGCCAAAAGGGGATCGATTCTACACTGTATTGCCAATTATGGCTGTCCCAAGTTTTGGAAATTCAAACCTGAACCGATTAGTAAGTCAGAAAAGATTCAACTTATAGCAGGATTTATCATAATCTGTGGGTATCCTTTTCCTTTCTTGATTTTAGGCAGGCAATTCATTCTGTTATTTCTTGCTACATGTGGTTTAGGGATATTTTGGGGGGTTACGCTGAAATTCACCTGTTCCAAATGCATTAATTTCTCTTGT
>JBHLKK010000106.1:0-3942 GCA_048886745.1 Candidatus Hodarchaeota archaeon
GCGGTGGCCAAGGCATACCAGAGATTCTCGGTAAATCTAAGAATGGACAAGGCGTTAAGAAAAAAGGTTGAAACCATTAGGGCCAAATTGTCCTAATTCAAGGGCTGACCCCTATCGCCCCTGACCCCTATCGCCCCTATAGATGACCCCTATCTCGCCAATCTGCTATGGCGACGGTAGGTCTTGTGGTCTATGCCTATGATTTTGCAAATCCGAATGATGACAGGTACTTAGCGGTTTTGCGTTGGCTATTTGACGGTGGGATTTGAACGGTTACAGTGAAGCATATTTTTTCTAATGATTCCGGTGAGTTAGGAAAAAACTTGTGCAACGTTTTCGTTGATTCAGCTTCCAAGGCCAAGGCGTTCCCTGGCAAACAAACAATCTCAATAGTTGAAATTCTCTTGTAACAACAATTATTAGGTAAATTCTTACCAGCGCGAACTCTTGCCCGCCAAGTTATTGTAGACCTCTGTTTGAGCTTAACCCAATTGACAACACAATAGTAACTCCTTCACCTTAGGAATCAAATAAGACTTCTTCACTGCTCTTTCAGGGAGGTGCCGCCCACGGGAGAAAACCACAGATTTAAGAATTTTGGATTGGTTTTCTCTTATTCTTCTCAATAGAAGAAACTATGCGATCAATAACTCTTTGCCCTTCCCCTTTCCCAAAATGCAGGTCCATCCACTCTTTGTCTCCTAGCTCAACATGAATCCATATCTGTTGGAAAGGTGCCTCCTTTATCCTTAACTTATGACTGCATCCCTCTGGAATAAACACGAAATCTCCTTCCTTCATCAGATATTTGGTGCCGTCTAGCCAAATATAGCAACTCCCCTTGGTTATATAGTACATTTCGTCGCAATCATGCGTCTCTTCTGGTTCGTAAGCATTTGCGCCCCAGGTAGTTCTTCCCATAGTCACGTGGTGGGATCCTGTTTCCTCAATAAAAGGAATTACTAGTTTATTCGCCGGGCCTATATTTCCTTTCGTCGTGTATACGTCATCACTCGATACAATAAAATACTTTTTATCGCCCATTCTGAATCCTCCTACCCTTTTATGGTAATTTTGCGAAAGCTCTTAACCCGAAAATCTGGTTGTTAACACTTATCTTTCGAGAAAGACTTCTTTCATTACCCAGCTAACAATCTACAAGTCTTTCACCCCCTTCTCTTGCTCTTTAGTTTTTTTCTTGCTAAGGATCTAACTCATTGCCGATTGGTATCACATTCGCCTCAAGCATGAGTAGGTTTCTTCTTTTCCAATTCTTGTTAGCGCTCAATTTCTTGTATGATAATGGTGCAGTGATCTCTTGGCCATTACATTTTTACTGGATGAAAAAGACTTTGAAAACTTCCCCCAAGGATCTGATCCTTACTGAACATAAAGCGCTGCTAATTCGCGCTCACTTGACAGGACTTCTTCTCTTTCTAGGCTTAACTATCTAGAAAAAGTAAGTTTAACTTGCAGCAAGGGATATTCTCTCTAGTTACTCCTTAATAAAATATTTGGGTACAATAATTCTCATGTAGCTTAAACTGGTAGCTATACTAATTAAGGGATCTTCAGCACAGGCGTCCTGTTCTACAATACACCATTCTACCTTACTCTTTTCCGCGGCATGAAATATTTCCTTCCAATCAAGGATACCGTTTCCTATTTCAGCAAACCCTTTCTCAGGTGTCATATCCTTAATGTGAAGAAGAGGACACCGCCCACTGTATTTACGTATATAAGCAGCCGGATTTTCTCCTGCATCCTTTATCCAATAAGTATCTAACTCCACAAATAAATTGGAAGGATCAGATTTCTCAAGAAGGATATCTAAAGCATGTTTTTCACCAAATTTCATGAATTCAAAGCTATGATTGTGATAGCTAAAACGCATATCTTCTTGCCTACACCTTTTACCCATTTCATTCAGTATATTAGCCAGTTCTTCCCAACCGTCTAAAGTATATCTGTATTCTTCCGGGGCGACAGCTAAAACAATATCCTTCGTGTCAACAATTTTACAGAACTTAATATACTCATCCAAATTTTCTTTCAACCGTTTAAAATCAAAAACATGCACCCCGACTACTTTGAGTCTAATGTCTTGAAGTATCTCTCTCAGTTGAGGGCTAGAGTATGGAATAAACCCGTTAAGCTGAACCGCCTCATATCCAATTTCTTTGACTTTCTTTAGCGTTCCCACAAAATCTTTCTTTAAAGGGTTACGCACGGTATAAAGTTGAAGAGCAATAGAAATCTGTCCCATCATCTAACCTCCTAGTTCTTCCATTGTGTTCTCATAGAGCTTTAAAATACTTACCTATACTTGTTTTTCATTAGCCCATGTTTTTACACTTTGCTTGCACCTTATCTGATCCTTACTGAATGAACATTCAGAGACTAAGCATTTAAAAATCTCACAAATTCCAACTCATTCTTTTCCGATGAGCTGTTTTCTCTTTTGAGAATCTATGTGAAACCCTCCCTGGTGATCTTCTCCTTATTCTCCAGTGCTGGACGTTGCTGACACGCTCGATCTCTTTCATTCATCCTCTCTTCCATCTTGAAGGAAGCATAGCTTTGCCTGTCCGAGATTCTCGGAGGTTGTAACATCAGTTAAATTATCCCCAATTTTTATCTTACAACCCGCATAGAGCTTTTTCTCCTATACTCCCTTAATTGCTTTTGCATTGTCGGCCGATTCGAAATTTCAGGCCGCGGCAGATCCCACCAACCATTGTAACTTGGAGGGAATTTTCTCCCTGGCTCCACCTTAACGTTAATTACTGTTGGTCGATCTTTCATTCCCCGAGCTCTCTCTAGTGCCTTCGCCAACTCATCAACCGTCTCAACTTTTAGGCTATATGCCCCCATCTCTTCAGCTATTTTGGCGTAATCTATTGGCAGATATTCTCCCTGTAATTCCGTGCCTTTTCTAAGTCGAAACTCGTTACCAAACTCCTCAAACCCACATCCCTTTTGAAGAGCCCTAATACATTGATAGCCACCATTATCTATTACTAATACTGTGATAGCGATTTTCTCTTGAACCGCTGTTGCAATCTCCTGGGGCTGCATCAAAAAACTACCATCACCAACCATCACATAAACATTGCGACTTGGATCAGCTAATTTCACTCCTATTCCTCCAGGGATTTCATAACCCATACATGAATACCCATATTCTGCATGATAACCTTTTCGAGTGGGATCCTTTGTTTTCCAAAATCTCAAAAGATGTCCCGGAAGACTGCCTGCTGCGTGTACCACAACGGCTTTTTCGTCTGTAAGATCGTTTAAAACCCCAATCACTCTAGCCTGAGTCATTGGAGAAGACTCCTCGTGAGTGACTCTTTCTACTATTTCTATCCACTCTTTCCGTGCTTTCTTGATCTCTTCATAATAGGATTTTCGAGCTTCTTTCAAATTTTCTCCTTTCAGTCCATCAAGAATCATTCTTAAACTAACCTTCGCATGGCCCCATAACTTTATTGCTCTTTCTTTCCCTACATCAAAAGAACAAATATTGATGTTTATAAAAGAAACCTCTCTGCTGAAAAGAGTCTTCGAGCAGGTTGCAAAATCAGTATATCGTGTACCTACCCCGATTACCAAATCAGCTTTCTTAGCTAACGTATTTCCGCACAGACTACCATCAGGTCCAATCGAAAAGGCATTCAAGGGATGATCGAAAAGCATTGTCCCATTTCCAGCTTGCGTGTGAACAACTGGTGCTATAATTTGCTCAGCAAGTCCTATTAATTCTTCCCAGGACTCGGAACAAACCACTCCTCCTCCAGCAATTATCAATGGTCGCTTCGCCTCCCGAATACAATTGATCGCTCTTCTGAGTGCTCTCTCATCGGGAGCAATTCTTTCACATTCTTTATCTCGAGGCTTAAGTAAAATATCTGCGTCATAGTCATAAGCCATTGCCTGCAA
>JBHLKK010000107.1:0-3922 GCA_048886745.1 Candidatus Hodarchaeota archaeon
CAGAAGGCTGGGCTGAAACCTAAATCCTCTTCCTTTTTTTGGATTTAAAAACAAATCAAAGAGGTCTTAACGAAATTCTATCCGATTTGCAGCATACTGTCTGTTTTTGTGTCAAACTGTTCTGTCGTGTTTAACGCTTTACTCTCCTCTGAGGATTTCCACTGGCGATGTCTTGGATACCTTATAAGCAGGATATATCCCACCTATGATTCCCATGACTATGACAAATAGAGCTATTTGCAGAAATATAGAAGGTCTCAGCGGGTTGAGAACGACTGCTGCGAGCAATTGAACAAGTTGAAGGAATATTAATCCCAAAGCAAAGCCAACTACTCCGCCTGCTATGGTAACGATTAGCGATTCATACATTATATCTTTAACAACATCAATGTTCTGCCAACCAGTTGCCTTAAGTGTGGCAAACTCTTTCATCCTCTCGATAACACTCATTAACATTGCTACAACAATACTCATACCTCCAGCAACACCTGCAATAACCGATATTGCTAGAACGACGATATTTATAGTCCCAGTGAATTCAGTTGCTATCTCAAGCTGTTCTTCTGGCAATACTGCTTCCAAGCCTAAGTTTTCCTCCTCTGAAATCCTGTCGATCTCATCCGCGATGTTTTTCACATTGGCAGGAATATCGGATTTGATCAGTAAGATGCTATAAGTATCGTTGCCAAAATCTGTTTTAAACTGTCTCGCAGTTTCAAGTGTCGTATACACGCTTATTATTCCAAAAAAGGTAAACCCCTCGTACACTCCGACTATTGTTAGATTGCACCAATCGAGAGAAGGTGTTATGAATGGCAATTCGTCTCCTATTTCGAGATCCACCCAATTCGCAGTGGCCTCAGAGATGATACACTCCTTACCGTTCTGGAATACTCTCCCCCGAGATATCTTGGAAGTAACCCCATCTGTTGCTGTGTCATTTTCTATGCTTACTCCCACCAATTGTGGGTTAAAAGCAGAACCACCTGCAACTATTACCTGCTGAATCACCTGAGCAGAATAAGCATCGATATGATCTATCTGGGTTACATTGTATGATTTAGTTAGGTTAAATCGACTATTATAATACAACTGGCCTAGTTGTTGAACCCTTATGGAATCAAGATTTGCCTGGGCAAAGGTGTTTGTTTGATCGGTGATAGTTGCACTTAAAGATGCCATTGCAGTCATTAAGCTAACGCCAATAGCTACCCCTATCAAGGCCAGAATAGCGATGCTTTTTCTCCGAAAGGCATTTTTGGCTGCAAACCTTAGCATCCACGTTTCACCTCAAACGAAGAGACTTACTTCAATAAAGATCCAATTCTCTTGCCGTAGTCCAGGCATTCGTCGAGAGCACCCTCCACTGGCGGACCTCTCATACCTTTGACCTGCACTGAGAGACCAGAACTAATTAATTCCAGACCTTTCACCCTTTCAGTGATTATCTTTTCCATACTTCTTACAGCCTTCATATGGTCTCCTCCTGTATAAGTGTCGAATAGAAATCCTTTCTTTCCCTGTAATTCCAACTTTCCAATCTTCTCGATGAATTTTCGCATGCCTCTTGTTGCTTTTCCCATATGGTTTGGGGATCCCAATGCAATAATATCGTATCCAGCCACCGATATTGGCTTGATTTCCTTCTGAGTTCTCAGGTCGAAGTCAATCCGACTTACCGATTTTATACCTTCAATTATTCTCTCAGCAACCGCTTTTGTATTTCCATATTTTGATTCGTAAATGATTATTCCCTTCAGAAAATACACCCTCCGTAATCTGCACGATATTATATTATTCTGTCTGATTTAAGAACTTTGGTAGGATGATTCCTTATAATAAGATAGATGCAATTAAGGGCTTTGAGTGTTATGCAACAGTAGCAGTTTGAGTAATCACGATACATTTGTGATGAACAGGTATCCCAAATTGGTTATGCCCTCCGGTGGCACCAGTCGAAAGCGTGAGGTAGTCCAGTCGGTTCGATTACCTTCTTGTTGTCAGCAGATTCCTTTCTCTAAAGCGAAGCCAATAGGTTTAAGACCAAAAAATACAGAATACTCGGTATGAAAGAAAGGAAGGATCAAAATCACAAACAAAGCAGGAAACATTCAAGAAAGTGGTTATCCACACCCTACAGCTTCCTAGAGAACTTGAGCTGGATTAAGAACAATATCTTTGGTCCCTCGAAAAAATATAAGGAGCTAACAAGTTTTGTCCCTCAAGATGTAAGGCTAAACGCAATAGAACCCAAGATAAAACTTGGGTTTATTGGGGATATCTTACCCATGGGGGAAAAAAAACTTGCTTTTGATTCAAATCTGAATGGCTTTTTGCAGGATACCGATTTTCTGATAGGAAATTTCGAGGGGACTATAAGTGAAGCTGACAAAGTGTTCATGAGTCAAGCCCACTCTGAAAGAATATTGGCAGATCTAGAGGAATTATTCCCTCCAGAAAGAATCGTGCTGTCACTCGCGAATAACCACTCGGGAGACTTTGGCTGGAATGAGTTCAGCAGATCTTCTCAAATACTGAAAAATCATGGATTTCTTACGATCGGAGAGAGCGACAAATCGTCAATTATGCTGGAGAAAACCGTAAATCTGTCAACTGCAACAAGATGGTCAAACAGACCTTGTTCTTATATATCAGACCTAAATGATGTTGAAAAAAGCTTCAACCCAGAAGCCAAATTCAATATCTTATATCCACATTGGGGTTATGAATTGCAGTTATATCCCAACCCTGGCCAGATAAGACTGGGCAGAAAACTACTTGAAGAATGGGATATGATTATTGGCCACCACTCGCATTGTCCACAACCTGTAACAAATGAGTCCAAAAAGCTGTTGGCGTACTCTCTAGGAGACTTCTCCATAGGTAAAAACCTTAGGAAGTACTTGTATGGGATGGTAATTAAGACGGAGATTGGGCCTAATAATCAAGGAGAATGGCGAGCAGGGGAAGTTGAATGGAGATTTATCAGGATTCAACATCTAGGTAAATTCAAAACAGAAATCAGATTGACCAGGAAATGTATATTCTTTTCCTGAAGCTCTGATTTAGGTCTTAGTTTTTATGCAATCTCAGTCCAGTAGCTGGATACATGAACTGAAGATTATCTACAGACTCAAAAGGAAAACGTCTTCAGAAATCCTTCATTTGAAACGGGAGAGTTCAATATCTTTACTTCTTCAACGATGTTGATGTTAGACACTATCAAATATGCCTAGGGTAATAGTTGCGTAGTAATTATTCATAATAAAGCGTTAACCTCAGATCAATATTGAGGTTTGACCATGCTAACCTTGACGAAAAAAGAGATAATAGAATTTTTAAAGAATACAAAGGATAACTTCTCGAAACTCCCCAAGGAAATTAGAGAGTCTTTGATTAGCAATATGATTCAATGTACAACTCAGGCCATAAATGAAGTTGTCAAAAAAAGACTAATTAAAATGGAAGAAGTGTTGGTCGGCGCAGCTGGATAGACATCTTGAGTTCTAAGATCTCCCTCACTCTTTTATTCTTATTGTTCTTTTATCCAAAACTTCGCTCAATATGAATCCCTTTTGAATTCTTCGGTATCACTGCAAAAGACCGTCGATAGGATGATGAAGCAAATAATGAAAGAGGAAGATTGCCTTGGGGATTATATACGTGAGGCTTTTAATTTTCTTTCTCTGTCCGTCGTTGGAAATGATTACGATAACGATTTAAATGGTTTTGATGATATAGCTAATAGGCTGGTGGGGCTCAAGGGATTAAGGGAGTTTTCGCTCCCAGACTCATTTGGTATACCACCCCATCCACAGCTGTATAACATAGGATGAGCTGATTTAATAATGAAGAAAAATGCTAGAAGTATGGATTTTTCTTTAAGAATTGAATCGCTAAGAGAAAGAATGCTGAGAACTAA
>JBHLKK010000108.1:0-3861 GCA_048886745.1 Candidatus Hodarchaeota archaeon
TGCTTTTCGCAACTTTTCTGAGTCTAACCAGTAGTTGGTCATATCTTTCCTTAGAACAGAAGATTATTTTCGATTCAATTTTCTTCTCATCTTTTATCTTGTCGATAGCAGTTGAATCAACTTTCTTCAGTCTTTTCATCGAGCTCACTATTATGGATTGAATGACTGTAAGAAGGGCTATTTGCATTTCTCTAAACTCATCTGAGCTTAGCTCTTTCTTCCTTGCTTTGAATGAGCCAATAGACTGAATAAACTTCTCCTTGAAGTCAGGGCGTATTGAGTAAAACTTCTCCACATAGGTCTTCTGCGCCACGACTCGGGGGTCTGATATTAAACCAGCCTTTCTAAGAAGTTTTAAGTGATAATATACGACATCAACATCCTCGCCTAGATCTCTGGAGATCTCGGTTGCCGTGGATTCAGGCTTTTGAACCAATCGATAGAATATTGATGCTCGTGTTGGGTTCCTGAGGGTCTGTATCAGGTTATCTACGAATCTTTCTTCTTGTTGTGTCGTCGTCTTAACCACCATCAAATGTTTATTCAGGCCAAACTGATAAATTATTCGGGAATACGAAATATTTCGGGTACCCGAAACTTTTATATCCTTCTACCTTATACGGGACTATTAGGCTATACGAAACATTTCGTATTACGAGAGAAGGAGCCTGTGAAAGTATGCATAAGTTTCAGGAAAAAGTGGACCTAACTTACGAGCAATTCTTCAGAAGAGTTCTTGAGACTAAGGTGCAACTGGCAAGAGAGCTAGAGCAAGTTCTGGGGCGGAAAAAGGCTTTTGAAGTAATTGACAAAGCACAGGAGAAGATAGCACGCAATTGGGTAAAGCAAATGAAAGAAAGTCATTCCATCAATAGTTTCGATGATTTCGTCAAGGTCATGAAGAAGGTCCTCAGTAGTCCAATGCGTCAGCACACAGCAACCCTAACAATTCAAGAGGAAACTCCCAAAAAGCTATCGCTTTGCACTACAGAATGTTTGCGAGCCAAAATATTCAAAGAAATGAACGCAACAGATCTTGGATACCTGATGTTTTGTCATCAGGACGACAAAACGTCAAGAGACTTTCATCCGAAGATTAAATTTGAGCGGACAAAAAACCTGATGGGCGGAGACGACTGTTGCGACCACACATACTACCTGGAAGAGTGAAGAGAGTATTTCGCAAGCAAGTGGAGATGTCTCTCGCAAACCCCCATTTTTTTGGAGCAATCTACCCAATCACGCCAAAAGGGCAAAAACCTTTAGAAATCCTGAATTAACACACGCATAGAGTTTGCAGAACATGGATGACAATTCAAGGGTTATTCAAGAGAAAGACTCTCATGGAAGCCTGTTTCTTTCCTCACTGGCTATCTCTAATTTTGCGACAGGACCCTTGGGAGTCTTGATTACGTTACTTCTAATTGATATAGCACTGACGTTCGAAGTTTCTCTTGGTGTCATGGGGCAGATTAGCACGCTTTCTAGCGTTGTCTCTGTAATCTTCGCTTTGGTCATGGGCATTTTGAGTGTTCGGTTCAGACATAAGTCGCTTCTGATTATTGGTCTGTTATGTGTCGGAGTTTCAGCCTTAGGTTGTTTTTTGGCTTCCAACTTCAGCTTGATGGTTATATCCTATTCTCTCAGTGGAGTGGGAACAGCCATGGTTTTCCCAATGGCCTTTACTCTGGTTGGCGAGCATCTCCTAGTGGAGAGAAGGGGGAGTGCAGTTGGATGGATCATAGCTGCGGGTTCTCTGTCGTTTCTCATTGGGGCTCCAGTAATCAGCCGTATCTCAGACGTTGGGGGCTGGCGGTTGCCTCTCTTAGTATTCGTCATCCCTATTTCACTTGCAAGTCTTTTTCTAGCTCTTATCGGTGTTCCATCCACATCACGCAAGCAACTCACAATTAACAAAGCATCTTATCTGGGAAGCTTCAAGGGAGTCTTGCTAAACATATCTGCAGCTGCGTGCTTGGCTGGTAATGTTCTTCGCACTGCCTCGTTTATTGCAATTGTCCTTTACGGGATATCGTTTTTCAGACAGCGGTTCCTAGCATCGACAGATTTTGCATCTGTAATTATAATAGGAGCAGCTTTATGCTACACTTTAGGTAGTTTGGTTGCTGGTAGAATAATAAACAAGTTTGGGCGGAAACGCTTAACGGTCTTGACTGCCTTTTTGGCAGGTATGTTCATCATTTCCTTCGTTTATCTACCGAATCTATGGCTTTCTTTGACTTTGAATTTCCTTGGCACCTGGTTTTCGGGTATGGCATCTTCGGCGGCAAATAGTCTAGCTCTTGAACAGACGCCAAGATTCCGTGGCACGATGATGTCGATAAACTCAGCTGCACTTAGTTTTGGAAGCGCCCTTGGTTCAGCACTGGGAGGATTGGCGCTTGTTCTGTTTAATTACGAAGTTATGGGTAGTATCCTAGGAGTCATGGGCATCGTTGCAGCGATAATTTTCCATTTCTTAACAACAGATCAGTCTCCTCTAGAGTTAGAGACTTGAACGCACAAAACGCGCGCATTCTACCTCCTTGAGTTCCGTTTTTATGACTTGTGGAAAAAACTAGCACATAAAAAGGATTTAACTAGTGTAGTGGAGATGTCCCCCGCTTATCCCCGCAACTTCCTCTTTTTTTCAAAGTCAAGGATGTTTCTGTCGAAGACTTGGCTCCTGGAGCTTTGGCCGAGAAATTAACGATTTTTACAAAATCTTCTATCCAGGAATTTCGTAAACTTTAGAACAAGCTACCGAATATCCTGAGTTAATTTCAACAAGTTTAGGCTCTACCTCTTTGCATAAACTATCCGCATATTTACATCTCGGGTGAAATATACACCCAGAAGGAGGATTATAAGGATCAGGAGGTGAACCTGTAATCCCTTCAAATTTAAAATCCTCTTTACGTCCACGAAGAGAGGGAGTAGCAGCAATTAACCCCTTTGTATAAGGATGTTTAGGATTATGAAAAATCGGTATAACTGGACCATATTCCATTATCTTTCCGGCGTACATAACCGCAACATGGTCAGACATCTCAGCCACTACCGCTAGATTATGGGTCATCAAAAGCATGGATAGATCAAACTCTTTCTTCATTCTTTTCATTAACTCTAGGACTTGTCTCTGCACGGTCACGTCCAACGAACTTGTTGGTTCATCTGCTAATAACAAGTAAGGATTGCATATCAATGACATAGCAATCATTATCCTTTGTCCTTCTCCCCCACTGAATTTCTGTGGGTCATGGCGATATCTTTTCTTGCCATCTGCAATTTCTACTTTCCCAAGGTATTCGAAGACTGTTTCCCTTATTTTTTCCCATCTTATCTTTTCATGAGCTTCTTTTGGTTCGCCGATCTGATACCCAATCCCAAATACAGGATTCATTCTACTTTTTGAACTTTGAAGAATTATTGATATCTCCTTTCCTCTTATCGCTCTCATTTCTTTCGCTGGTAATTCGAGCAAATTCTTGCCTTTATAGCGAATTTCCCCATCAACAATTTTACCTGTTGAGATAATTTTCTCAACTATTCTAAAATGACCAGATTCCGCTTTTTTAAAAAGATACGGAATCAACCTTAGGATTGAGAACGCAACTGTAGTCTTCCCACACCCACTTTCACCTATTAAACCAAGTGCTTTTCCTTTGGAAATCTTAAGATCTACACCATCCACAGCCTTTAATATTCCCTTTTCAGTACGGTAATGAGTTTTGAGGTTTTTTATGCTTAACAGTTCTACTAGGCCTTCTTCCTGCATGATTACAATACCTTTTTAAAAATATTTAATTTCTTCATAAAGGGAAAGTGTTGCCTACTTGTTTGCTAGAAAAGCAACAGTAA
>JBHLKK010000109.1:0-2537 GCA_048886745.1 Candidatus Hodarchaeota archaeon
TAGTCTATTTGAGAAAGGCCTAGTCTCTCCAAAAACATAGATATGCGTCCGAACTCCCGCAGGAGACCCCATCGCATTCCACGAGGAGGATATTTCTGGCTATTGCAGCAAGTCCAGAATCTGCTCTTTGGTAGGTACTCCTTCGATTTTCTGTTTCCCGATTATGATTGTCGGTGAATTTTTTACTCCTCTACGCCTTGCCTTGAGTCTTCCTCCAAAGCTGGAGACGTTATGAACCTTAATGTCTAGACCGTTCTCCTTTGCCAGCTTTTGCACTATCTCAAGCGTCTTCTTATCATCTTCAGACATGACTTTTTCCTTTTTAACACCTTCTTTGAAAGTACACCAGTGTTCCCTTACTGGGCGACCAACGTAGACCTTACCGGTTGCAATTTCTTTCTCCTTAATAAAAACCTCAATTTGCGTCAAGGTTCTCCCCTCTAACAATTCTGAAAAGACATTCACTGTCTTCTATTATGATATGTTATCAAGGACTTAAATTCCTTATTATCAGCGTGGAGCAGAAGCCATTCCCTTTATTACATATTAGTGCTTGATGATAAGAATCGCAGCAAGATTGGCTCTTTTTGCATCAAATGGAACGTAAACTACCCCACCCTATCGGATGGAGCTTATAGCTGTGCTCAGCATCAGTCCTATGCCGTTGGGCGTAGTTTCAACTTCATCACACGCTAAATCAGGGGCTTGTTTACGAAAGCCCAGCCCGATAATCCGCATATAGCGTTGGGCTATGTTTCTCGCACCGTTCAGATCGGAGTTGAGGGTGTGTCCACACACCTTGCATTCGAAGAATCCAATACGTCTGGAGGTGTTCCTGTTGTGACACCTGCTGCACTCTTTGCTTGTGTAATGTGGGTTGACATAAACCACTCTCGCGCCTTTGAAGGTAGCTTTGTATTCTAATAACATTTGAAGTTCTCGGAATGCCCATTTGTGAACCCATCCGTTATACTTCGCTGTATGTCTGATAAAGGTCAGATCCTCCATCACCAGCACATCTCCTTCGGAAAGCGTGGAAGCGATCTTTTTGGAAACATTGTGATTGACCCAAGTCATAAACCGTTTCCACTTGCCTCCAAACCTTTTAAGTTTCCGTCTGGCGGCAGGTGTGCCTTTTGCCTGGAGTTCAGCCACAAATCGCTCCCATCGAGTTCGCTTCTTCTTGACGCTTCCGAAGAAGGTGCAATCACTGGTGACAGCTAACGTATTTACTCCGAGATCGATGGCCAGAATCTTACAGTCGTTGTGACCTACTTGGATATCGACCTCTCTGGAGAACGTAAAACAGAAGAAGAACCGACCTTTATGATCCTTGACGAGGGTACCCTCACCAAGCCTCCAGTCGAGGTATTTATCGAAAACTTCAGGTACGCTTATCTGGAACTTGACTCTGCCGTTCATGGTCGACAAAGAAAGAACTGTCCAGTTATCCCTTACTGAACCGCATCTGAGAAGATTATATCTGATTGACAGTCCTTCGGAAACTTCTGGCTTGGAGCGTGATCCCTTGATCATCTCTACTGCTTGTTTGATGGCGTTACACGCCAACTGAGCGTGAAGGTTGAATCGTTCTCTGAGCTCATAGTAGCATAGGTGGTGAAGTCTTACCCTATTCTGAATTCCGCTCTTCCACGCAGTATCAACACAGAACTGGACAGCCTTAGCATATACCCTCATGGTCCGGTCCAGGATATCGGAGAAATCGGCGAGTTTGACTTTGGCTGTCACAACGACCTTCATGCTTTTAATTATCGCACGATCCTATTTAATATCCGCCTCAATTCCTCTCCGCCCTTTCGGACAGAGTCTCCTTGAGGAGTCTCAGATGAAACGTCTTTATCGATATCATCGAATCGCAGTTTGTCATAGCATAATCTTAAATTCCAATATTCATCACTATAAGATAGAGGGCGAGCGCTTAAAATGGTCATGTTGATATTCTTTAGATCGATATGTAATGGTTGGGATTCGGCCAAGAAACCAATCTTTCTTCCTATTGAAGAAGGACTTATTCCTACATTGATGGCAGAGCTGAAGAATGTCAGATATCATAAAGGACACTATTCATTAATGAAAAGCAAGAAAGGGACGTTGGTATTGACAGATAAATACCTGTTTTTCGAGTACGGTTTTCTAAGGAAGCATCGCTTCTTTGTGGGTGTTTGGGACATAAAAAATATGATGTACTCTCAGGGATTCATCAAATTTGATTATATAGACAGGTTTGACAAGCCACAAACACTAATTTTCTCTCATAAGAATCCAGATAAATTCATCGAGAGGGCAAGAGCTTTTTTTGCCAGAGAAAAAACCACTTAGTGTGTTAGCAGTTTGATATTATGATCATCCAACTGCGTTATTTTTTTGATCGCCTTGTGGTGTTTTAATAATTGGATGATGGACTATACCACGGGGAGTTAGATGCTGAGTGAAAAGAAAAGACTATTACCCTTCGCGTTTATCCTAATCCTTCTAGAGGCTTTGTTATTCCTTGAGGCACTACCCCTAATGATTTT
>JBHLKK010000109.1:2547-3807 GCA_048886745.1 Candidatus Hodarchaeota archaeon
AATGATGGCATACATTACGTATGTCTTTACCGAAGGAGACACGATTAAATCCGTATTGTCTTCTGAAATCACCTGCGCAAAATGTGGCCATAAAAATACAGCGTATTCAGAGTTGTGCACAAGATGCGGCTATTATCTGGATAGAGCCCACAACTAGTAGTCGACTAACATGGGAGAGAGCAGTTACATCATTTCTCTATTAGTCTCTTGAGCGGTGTTCTTAATCACAGACTAGTCAACCGTTTCCACGATTTCGAGTTCTTCGTTTATCTCATATTTTACGGGTTTAACTCTAGAAGGTTTATTTCTCAGCTTCTTTAATATTAAAACTCTATTCTTGCCTTCATCCCATTTCAGCTCTATTACTATGTCCACCAAATCCAGCAGAAAACTCTCAAATTTCGGATCGCTCATTCCTTTCTTGATTAAGTAAAACGTATTCCAGCTTAATTCCCCTTCAATAGGAATGCGGTGGAGCAAGTATTGCCTAACAAGATCAAGATCTGATGTTTCAGCCAAGGTGGAGATGTTGTCAAAAACCCTCCTTATAATTAAATCAGGTCTCCTTTTGTGTTTTATGAATTCATCCCAGATCTTGTGAGCTAATGAGTGAACTTCATGGATTTTTCGAGTATCGGCTTTCTCAATTCTGCTTCTGAAGGGGCTATCTCTATCGACTTCTTCACCGATGCGGAAACCAAACTCGTCAAACGAATATCGTGGCGAAAAATAATCGATAATTACCATATTTTCGAAAAATTCGTGTGAAGGCTCTCTATTTCTATTCATGATAAAGTCAATAAAATCTCTTTTGATCCGATACGGACTGCGATTTGTTGTTTCATAAACACAGCATTGCTCATTCCTTAGTCCCTCAAAAAGGAAGTGTAGACCGAATAGTTGGGGATAGGTCCCCTCCTCGTAAATTATGGCTGTCTGATATCCTGAAGGGATTCCGCCCCCAAAAATATCATCTAATAGCTTTATTCCAGTTTTTTCTAGTCTACCCAAACGAATCTCTTTGAAGGATTTTAGGTCTTTTTCTGATATTGGTTCTTCTTTCCGAGTACCCGCTTTTAACAGTTCTAGGTTGAAAATCCTTATGAATGCATATAGGGCAAAAGCCCAGCCACTAACAAAAGTACCTAAGAATGCCCACATGAGAACATCTGACGGAAGAGGGTATATGATCGATAAAGCAATCAAGGATATTAATGAAAAAACATAAGTTTTGTCCATCATGCAAAGGAAAACTTTCAA
>JBHLKK010000110.1:0-3668 GCA_048886745.1 Candidatus Hodarchaeota archaeon
ATTCGTCGCACAAAAAACACAGGAACGGTCTGAAAACCGTCTGCAAAACCAAGATGCATCTTGATAGCAACTTTTTCCTTCTCTTTGATGGTTGAGAAGTCTAATAGCTCTATGATCTTGTCGATCTTTTTCGCAAATGATGCGAATGGGTGCGGTCTTCCATGTTGAATTGAGCCAAAATAAACATCTGGTCGTTTTCTTGCCATCCAAACCACCTTCAGAATCCTTCTGTTAATGAAACAACCTACGGTATATCTTTGAATGCACTTCCTTACCCAAATATATTTAATAATTTTTTGGATTTTTGCGATGATTTTCCTCTGAATCAGATGAATAACGCCAAGTTTTTTATAATTGCTTGGATCAAAAGGTCAAAACGATGGAAGGCCATCAGAGAGGGTCTAACATGGCTGAAATTAAGGAAATAGAATTGAAAGATCTAAACACGGATGAATTCATAAAGCAAAAGGTGGATGAGATTTCTTCTACCGTCGGAAGTGGCTTAGCTATCAACGCATTATCAGGTGGGGTCGACTCTTCAGCTGTCACAATGCTGGGTCATAGAGCTCTGGGCGATAGACTAAGAACATACTTCATTGAAAATGGGTTGATGAGGAAGAATGAGCCACAGAGAATCGTTAGTTTGTTCAGAGAGCTAGGAATAGAGGTCAAATTAGTCGATGCAAAAGAGGAATTTTTCGATTCGTTAAAGGGAATAACGGATCCTGAAGAGAAGAGGGAAGCAATCACTCAAACATTCTATAAAGATGTCTTTGGCAGGATCGTAAAGGAAAGCGGTGCGAAGTATCTTCTTCAGGGCACGAACTACACTGACATTGAAGAGACAGTAGCAGGCGTCAAGAGACAACATAATATTCTGCAACAGCTCGGGATCAATACAGAAGAGGTCTATGGCTACAGGGTTATTGAACCCTTAATCGAACTGAGAAAATCAGCGGTTAGAAGAATTGCAAAGGCTCTTGGACTGCCAGATGAAATAGCTAACAGACCGCCCTTTCCGGGTCCGGCCCTGGCAACAAGGATAATAGGCGAGGTTACACCTGACAGGGTGGAGACAGTCAGGAGTGCAACAGAGATCGTAGAAGATGAACTGGCCAACTCCAAAGCGTTTCAATATTTGGCAATTCTGCATGAAGACATGGTAACAGGTGTAAGAGAAGGAAAAAGGGATTTCGGTTTTCAGATTGAGATAAGATGCTGGGATAGTAAAGACGCGAGAATAGGAACGCCCACAAGACTACCATATGATACACTTGATAAACTTGCTGAGAGAATAACGACGGAAGTTCGGGGAGTCGTTAGCGTCACCTACAATATAACAAAGAAACCGCCATCTACGATAGAAGCTGTATGATCTAGCTGCTAATAAGGCAGGTAGGGGTTCATTCCATGGATTAGACTCCAAAGAGGAAAAGCTTTGCTATGATATCCGTTAGTAGGTATCTTTTGCCGAGAAGCCAGAAAAACCAGGATTAATCAAATCCTAGATTATACCGTTCTGCTTCATTTCTGCTATTTCTGTTTCAGTATATCCGAGCTGTATCAATATGCTTTCTGTGTGTGCCCCAAAGGCAGGTGGTGGTTGTCTGATCTCACAGGAAGACTCAGAGAATTTTATGGGTATATTGAATTGCCTAACCTTCCCCACTTCTGGATATTCAGCCTCCATTATCATTCTTCTATGCAATATTTGGGGGTCTCCAAATACATCTTCAAAATCCTGAACCGGCCCGCAAGGCAGACTTTCCTCAACGAATAGTTTAAGCCATTCTTCTCGAGTCTTTTTACTGAAGATTCGTCTGATTACCTCGAACATCTCGATAATCTTCTCTTCGTCTCTCGTGTACTGAAACGGAATGAAATCCTCGACATCCAAAATCTTGCAGAGACTGATCCAGAATTTCTCTTCAATGCAACCTACGGTAATGTATTTCTTGTCCTTTGTTTCATAGATGTTATAGCAAGGGAGGCCTCCATTCAAGAACCAAGTACCGCGTTCTGGGGGTTTCCCTTCACCGATAAAGGTGGCAGCGGGCACAACTATAAGAGAGGTCGCAACATCCAGGGCTGAAACATCTATATACTGTCCTTTTCCTGTTTTTTCCTTCACATAAAGGGCGGCAATTATGCCAAGGGTCGCCATCAGACTTGTGGGTAAATCTGCTATTTGGGCTCCTGGAATAACTGGGGGACTTTTTCTTGGTCCCGTTATGTCGAGAATTCCGGCATATCCCAGATAGTTTATGTCATGACCTGGAGAATCCTTATAGGGACCATCCTGTCCATAGCTTGAAATTGAGCAATAGATTATTTGTTCGTTTATCTTCTTGACCGAATCGTAATCAATACCGAGTTTTTCTGCCACACTGGGTCTAAAATTCTCAACTATCAGATCTGATCTCTTCACAAGCTTGTTGAAAACCTCTTTGCCTTTTTCTGACTTCAGGTTAAGCTTAAGGCTCCTTTTATTCCTATTTAGCAGAAGATGAAGAACACTTTGTTCATTTATGAATGGCGGTGCCCACCTTATGTAGTCGCCCAAAGCCGGCTCCTCAACCTTGATAACTTCGGCTCCCATATCTCCAAGCAGCATCGTGCAATAATCTCCGATCAATAGACGTGTTAAATCCAGGACTCTAACTCCTTCCAGTATTCTCACATTCATTATCCTCCAGATAGTTGCCTAGAGATAGATCGCTTCCCCTTTAGGCTATGTTACGGCTGATATTTGATGTCTTAAGGCAAGAATACAAGAACTTTTGCTTCAGAGCTAAATTCCCGAGAGTCCTTCATTGCCCAGCAATCTGTGCTTCTCTTTCTTCGACTTTTGGCTCTTTAACACCAAAAAGCACCAAGAGAACTGCTGGAATGACCAGAACAATCATTAGAAGAAATGGGAATCTGGGATCTATGACACCATAGGAGAGTCCACCTAGCAGACCCCCCACGGCCATAAACAAGTATCCAAAGAACTGCTGTGAACCAACCGATTTTCCGCGCAATTCTTGAGGAATGAGGTCTGCAAACATGGCTTGTGAAGATGCAAAACCTAGAAGCTGTGAAATTCCGATAAGAACCATAGCAATAATAACATGAACCAAGGGATCATTGGACACTATCGGGTAATAACCAAAAACGAAAATGAGAATTGCTGGAATAGATATCAGCCAAGAGAAGATCAGAGGTTTCTTTCGACCTATCTTATCAATTAACTTCCCAATTGGGAATGACATGATTACCATGGTTAGGAACAACGCAATCTGGACATAGCCCCATCTAATACGTGCAAGCTGTAGGGCTGGATCTTGATCGGGGGGAAGTGTTAGATTTGGGGTTCCCCCTATTTGAAGTTGATAGAAAGCATATACCAAGAAGAGTGTCCCTATCATAGAGAATGAAAAGAACAGAAACATCGATGAGGCAAGGAGAAAGATTGCTGATCTTGGAACCTTTTTCCAGACGCCTATTCCTTCCTTCATAGCTTTGGGATATGAGCCTACTGCCTCCCTGAAACTGAATTTATCCACCTTTTCCATACTCTCCTTGAGTCTAAATCGCCAGATTGCTGCAATTAGGAAAAGCACAGTAACAATAGTATAGGCTATCCTCATTCCCAATATTGATCCAAAAGTCGTAACCAACAGGAC
>JBHLKK010000111.1:0-3633 GCA_048886745.1 Candidatus Hodarchaeota archaeon
GTTGCATTATGTGGATGGAATCTATAGGAAAGATCTGTTATGTCTCATTGGGAAAGAGCCTCACGGTGAACCTTGCGTAGACGAAGTGTTGCTTTCTCATATTCATCAGGATCATTCAGCTTATATCTCTCTCTTGGATGAAAGAATTCCAGTTTCATGTTCTGAAATAAGTCGAAGCCATGCCAAAGCAGTGCTTGAGGCGGGAAAAAGAGGTTTAGAGACCGAGGTGTACGATTTTAAAGAACGTCCTTTGGTTGATAGAAGAGCTTCTCCAGTTCCCAGAATTTTCAATTTGCGAGAAACGGAGAAACCATTTAAGATTGGTTCGCTGGAAATAAAGCCCTTTGCTGTTGACCATTCCGTGCCTGGTGCAATGGCGTTCGTAGTTCACACCTCCGACAAAACTCTTGTTTACACAGGGGATTTGAGACTTCATGGAGTACGGGGAGGTCTTACTCAAAAATTCATGGATGAGGCAGCGAAAGAGGACGTGGATATCATGTTGTGCGAGGGGACTAGAATCAGCGAAAATGAAAGTCGGTCCGAAGAATATGTTGCAGAAAACGCACATAACGTTATTTCACAATGTAGACAATTGGTGGTTGCTGACTTTGCTTACAAAGACCTTGATCGATTCATGACTTTCTATAAAGTTGCGAAAGATAATGACAGGAAAATCGTGATTTCAAGAAGGCATGCATACTTACTTGGGGAATTACAGAATGTTCCTGAGCTTAAGAAGGATGTTCCGAGAATCGCTGATGAAAACATTCTCATCTACATCGATAGAAGAAATACTGGTCGGTTTGAAAAATCTGATTATGTTACGTGGGAACGGAAATTCTTAGACATGTCCAACGCTGTTAAGGCAGACTGGATACATGAGAATCAGGGAAGAGTTGTTGTTTGTTTGACTTTTTTTGATATGAATGAGCTAATTGATATTGCTCCAAACACTGGAAGCATCTACGTACATTCAACTTCTGAACCACATAATGAAGAACAGATTATTGATGAACAAAGATTAAACAATTGGGTCGATTTCTTTGGCCTTGAAAAGCATCATTTTCATTCCTCAGGGCATGCCAGCGGAATAGATATTCAGGAAATCATTCAAACCATTAATCCCAAGGAGCTAACACCAATTCACACGGAGCAATCTGAATTTTTTCAAAAAATGCATGATAACGTTAAGATGCCTAAATTAGAAGAATTCTAACTACGCGCGTTTCGTCTTATATGGGCACTCAATTTTTATTACAGCAAATCTTCATTATTAGTATTATGGTAGATGTAAACGAACTTTGTGAGAGCTGTTTACGTCGAGGGCCACAGTTTACCATCACAGCCAGAACGGTCTATGATTTCGTCAAATCTCCATTCAAGATTTGGTGTGATTGTAACGCACCCGCGGAAGCCAAAGATCCTTTGACGGAATATGATCAGCTTCTGCTTGAACAGGGACGGCAGCACGAGGAAAGAACAGTTGCCATGGCATATCCGGAAGCAGAGACTCTTACCTATGCCACACCCGAGGAAGGCTTTAGACTTGCTCTTGAGGCGATGCGAGATGGCGTTGAGGCGATGCACAATGTCCCGATTTATTATCTCCCAGAAGGTCTTGTCGGACGGGCAGACATTTTGGAGAGAAATGACGAACAGCCGTCAGTTTTCGGAAACTATCACTATATCATCAAGGAGATCAAGCTGGCTAAGAATATCAGAGAATATCATCGGATACAAACTGCTTACTACACCTATCTCCTCGGAAAGATTCAAGGATTTACTTCGGACCACTACATCTTGATCAATCGTGATCGCGATGAGCTTTCCTTCCGTTACGATGAGACAGAAGTGTTGAACGTGTTAAATGGTATCCTGGAGATTTACAATGGAAAGGAAGTATCGCCGACCTTTGGGTCTTGCGATTGGCCTTGGGAGACGTATTGCAATGAAAAAGCAATTAGACGCCAAGATATCTCTTTGGTTGGGCAGGTCGGGCCTTCATTCAAAGAAAAACTTGTGGCTGCTGGGTTCAGATCGGTTTCCGATCTCGCCACCGCAAGGATCTCTGATCTTACATGCATTAGTGGAATTGGAGATAGACGGGCGTCAAGATTCCAAACCAATGCAACAGCTATAGTAAAAGGTACCCACATCAAGCTGGCTGATGTCACGTTTCCAACGGTTTCAACCGAAATCTTTCTAGACCTTGAGGGAACGGGGGAGCAGATCAGCGAAGAGGAGCTTGTTGCAATTGACTATTTGATTGGGGTGCTTGTCAGAAGAGATGGAGCAGAAGAATACATTCCCTTTCTCGCCTGTGACTTGGAGGCAGAAGGTCAGATGTTCCAAGAGTTTCTGGATTGGCTTGCTCGCCAGGAGGATTACCTGATCTACCACTGGCATCATTATGAGAAAACTCATTTGAAACGGTTAGGGGAGCGGCATGACATAGACGAGGAAATGAGTGGCAGACTATTCGGAAGGCTTCGAGATTTGTACAAAGACGCCGTGTCGTGCTTTGCTTTTCCAACCTATGGATACGGACTTAAACAGGTCGCTAGCTACATGGGTTTTTCGTGGAGAGATGAAGAAATCGACGCCATGGAATCAGCTGCTCTGTACTTTCAATACGTACAGAATCCCAATAACAACTTTGACAAGCTTAGTAAGATATTGACTTATAACGAGGATGACTGCATGGCTACAAGAACTGTCAAGGATTGGATGATTACACATTGTGTTTGACCTCATTCAAAACTTGTAGATTCTCTTTAAATAGTTCGCACGTCAAATTGATCTCCACGCTAGATGGCATATGATCAACTTTTCGTTTCGGATAGATGAAACGCTTTTACGCATATTCGTCTAGTCTATGTCTTTTTGCCAGGGGGGTATTTGTTTATTTCAAATCGGAAGATAGTTTTTCTTACAAAGCGCTTGCAGGATTGCCCATTCAATTCTCAAGTCGTTTTCAAGGCGTTTAACTAGGTGCTTTGGTTCTCCACATAATGCTTTTGCTGAGGCCCATACGTGAAAGTCTTTAGGAAATTCTAGAGGTTCTTCATCCGTCAGTTCTTTGCAGAGTTCATCTACTGACAAATACTTTCCATATTTCGGTAATAATTCTTTGATGACCCAGTCGCAAGTCGCTAAATCTATTATTCTAAATCTCCCCAAAGCTTGTCCTAGTTCTAATTGCAATTCCCTGTTTGTATCTCTAGAAAAACGCCAACTCAATTCGGCTGCCCTTGCAATCAAACTTGGTAAATCAAAACTCCACAGATAACACCCAGCTAAGATATCTGCCTTGGTGCAATGAAGTTCCTCAATGGTATCAAGAATTAGATGTGCTTCATCGTTATCTGTATGTATCCCACCACTCGGTTTGATTATTCTAATCCATTCTTTGTCTCTAGTTTTTATTCCAACCCCCGTAATTACATCTGACACCTTTGGTCTACGTTGTGGACTTAAACTTTCAACATCCATTATGCTGAATTCCATTCAATCACCATTATTTCAGTTTCTGTGACATCGAAAATAACTTTTGTTTCAGAATGCGCGCGCAAAAAGGAATCCTAATAGTAAGTATAATTAGTTTCTTGATTCAGGAGGGGATAGGGATTG
>JBHLKK010000112.1:0-3400 GCA_048886745.1 Candidatus Hodarchaeota archaeon
TGTATCTTTTAGTATCTCAGACAATCGCTCAATGAATGTCTCAAAGATGTTGATCACGTATTCCTGAACCTTGATGTCTATTTCATACCTAGTCAATTCTTTTTTGAGTATCTTTTCAAACTCAGAGCTGGTCATATTTCCTTCCAGGTATCTAATAAACGGGTCAAAAATCGTTCTTTTCAAATTGTCTAAGGAAGGTGGTTTGAGTTCTCTGACAAGCCTCTCAGTCATTCCCCAGACAATGAAGTAATAGAAGTCACCCATTGCCCTATGATATTTGTCAACAGATTTCTCATCCACTCCCTACTCACTCCTCGTTAATGAGATTTATCAGTGTATTCAGAAGTTCACAGAATCTCTTAGCTTCTTCTTCATTTGGTGATGTACCAACAAGTGATGCGATGGCTACTTTATTATTCTTCGCTGAGGCAAAGGCAATTCTTAGGTTACCCTTTGCAGCTAAAATTACGGGCATCTCCTCATCTGTTAAAACAATATCAATTGCCCACTCCTTGATTTTCAACAATCTATAGGTTTCCTGTAAAACTACTTGGGGCTCCTTAGATATTATTCTGTGACAGGTTTTAGAATGGACTTTACTATCGCTTGGGAACAGATGTTGGCGATATCTATAACTGATAAGCCTATTCAGAAACCTCTTTAGCATATCATCTGGAATATCAAGAATCTTTGGTGCAGGTATTTCATAGGACTCAGCAACCACCTTTTTTTCTATATCCTCGGGAGCGGGGATTTCTTCAATAGCTTTTTCCTCAGTCGATTTCTGAATATCCAACTCAGAATGTTCAATAAGCTTTGGAGATGCTTCTCTGCCAGCATGTTGACTTGTTCTGGGTCGGATTTTCAAAACAAATCCTCGATTTGTTGTTAATCTGGTTGATTGATCCATTATTATCGGTGTCCCAACTGGGAGACCTCTTATGAAACTCGATTTCGCAATCTCTTTAGGGATCTCGGTTGGGGATCTTTTGATTAGCGCCCTAATATCATCCATATAGGTCAAGTTATGAGAAATCAGAATATCTATCTGGGAGAGGATGCGGTCATCAGTTGCAGCTGGTTGTTGTGTACATAATAACAGTCCACATCCCGGTTTTCTCCCCTCTTTAGCATAACTAATGAGGGGCTCAGAGGCGATTGTTTCTCTATCTGAGGGAACTACTTGTTGGGCTTCGTCTATTAGAAGCCATGTTACAGGTATCTCTTCTTCCATATCTTCATGTCCAAGATGTTTTGCCTCAATAGTCCTGGCGATCTTCTTTCGCTCCCTTAATATTTTTCTTGCTAATATTCCAGATATCAACTCCCGAACACTATCTCCTAAATAGCTTACATCTATTACTGTAATCTGATTTGGGATAACTATCTCATTGAACGCTGTTCCTCTTCTGGAAAATATCCCCCATTTCTTCGCCGATTCTAGTCTGGAAATAACAGCTCTTCGAGTGTCAAGTCTGAATCCTCCTTCTTTGGAAAGGATTTCCATATCTTCTTGAATGCACTTTATCATATCGTCAATAGTGTAGTCTTGTCCCTTGCCATCAACATGTAATTGGTTTCCTTTACCATCTGCTGCAGAATAGCCATCTCGAACCTTACTAACTACTCTTCCAATTAAGAATCCTCTCGGGCTAGACGCCTCCAGTTTGAAGAGGTAACACCAATCATCTCCAGTAATCTCACCTGGCTTTATTGAGAACGTATCATCTCTTGTCTGTTCAGGAATCTGATCGTACAGTCCTATCGGAACTAAAACCTCAACGTTTGAATATCCTTCTGGATTCAGTTTCCATTCTGTGAGATTCTCCAACTCATCCTTTTCCCAGTTTGGATACTTCATACTCCAGAATACGCCCATCGGATCAACGATTACGACAGCTATTCCAAGACCGCACCTGGCTAGTTCTTCGGCAATGACACCCAGAGTATATGATTTTCCTGATCCTCGATGGCCACATATAAAAATAACGTGAGGTTTTACTGCGTCCACCAAAACCTTCCTTCCTAGATACCCTTTGCCTTTAGCGGGTTTCTCACAGACTCTTCCGATATATAGTGCTCCACGGCATCCAAATTTCTCTTGGAATTGCCTGGTCCTCCCGATAACAACGGACTCCCCTAGACTGTCATCGAGCAGTTTTAATTTCTCTGCCATTATCGGCCTGTATTCACCAACAAATGGTTCTTCCTTTCGAACTCTCATTTCTCCCCTAACATAATTTATGAGCATTCTTAGTTCTTCTAAACTTCTGGAAGGCATATTTAGCATACTTTCCACATATTTCCGCAGTTTATCGTTCTTAGGATAGCGCTCCGAGGAATATCCTGAAAGCTCCCATAGCATTAGATTCATAGACTCTTCTTTAGTTAATCCTTCAAAAGCCATTACGTTAGCAGAAGCAGCATCCAAGAACTTTGAATCACCTAACACGATATATAACAGAAGAGATGCACTTATCTTATTGGTTCCATCAAATTCCTTTAGCATTCTGATCGCGGTTTCGAGATATTCAGGTTCTTTTTTAGTTTTATATGCTTGAAGAAGTATTCGAAATCGATGTAAGTCCATCTTATTATTCGATAGAGCGTAATCATAGGCCTTTTGCTCACCTTCACTAATGTCTATGTTCAGAACTCCTGAGACCTCTTTTAGTGTGCGTATGGTTTCCCATGTATCCTTTAAAGGATCATCCTGAAAAAACCATTCCCCAGATGGCAATTGGGCAGAAAGAATATCTTCGGCAATAATTGATGCCATCTCTAGGAGAACAAGATCTTTTGTAATCTGATATGCTCGCACGCATGCATCAATAAGAAATGGTCTATCAATAGCTCTTACGGATTCGGGTCTAAAACTTGTTATGTAGTCTAAGATATATGGCAGCATCTGACATAGCGGCCTTCCATGCAAATAGTTTCCTCCAGTGGTAGGTTTAAAGGCTGTCAAAAGAAATCATGACCTGCCTTCCTTTAGTTTCTTAATCTCCTTTTCTAGCTCTGAGACCTTCTTCTCTGGTGCTGGCAAAGCAATACCCGTCTCAACAGTTATCTCTTGGTCTATTTCGCTTATGGTCTGCTCAATCTCTTTTTCGCTTATCTCCTGTGAAACGGTGATCTCAAGTCCCTCTTCGGTAATCTCTCTTGATACCTCAAACTGCTGTAGTTGACCTTCAACCTCCTTGATCAACTTGGCTATTTTTGGCACTTTTACAGCGTTCTTAAGTCCCCCTAGAACATGGCGTAAGCTACCCAGAATCTTGGCCAGATCGGTGATAGACTCGCTTTGTCTGAGTTTTACAATGAGTCCCTCTATGGTTAACCTATAATTATCAATGCCCAGAGCCCATTTCTGAAATTGCAGATAATGCTTTGCATATGT
>JBHLKK010000113.1:0-3367 GCA_048886745.1 Candidatus Hodarchaeota archaeon
TCTCTTCATCATGCCGTTCGCCCTGTCCTCGGTGAACGAGCCAGAGACCATCATTATCAAGAATATAGAGGCGAAGGTAAACATGCCAGGAACCATGAAGTCGAATGCCGTAAACTTCCTGGCATCAACCAGCGAAGCAGTTTCCAAGCGAACAGGATTCAGCGATGTAAGTTGATTTTGGTCCATGATGGCTGTCAAGGCCTGCTGGACGATTGGAGGGATGGCCTGGGTTGCGATAATCGAGCCCCTATCCAAATATATGGGGACTGTTGTATTTGTCCACTTGCTCGGGTCATCGGGAGCCATCTTATAAGAGACAAGACTTTCGCTGAATAAATCAGGAACAAGTATCACGGTCTGGAGCTTTCCCTGGGTTAGGTCATACTGGGCAGTTTGATTGGCAGGGTAAACTTGGATATTCAGTATCTTTGTATTAGATAATGAGTCAAGGAATACCTGTGACCACTGTTGACTGGAACCCGCTAGGTCCATATTCACTACGCCAATCTGGTAGGTGACAGGTTCCCCGCCACCGATTCCACCAAAGGAGAAACCGAATGCTAAAACGAATATTACGGGGAACAGGAAGATCATGAACAGTATTGCAGGATCTCTAACAGACTTCTTCAAGTCTTTTTTAGTAAGGGCAGAAACCCGTTGAAAGTTCATTTATATCCCCTCCCTTATCCTTCTTCCGGTCAACTTGATGAAGACATCTTCTAGATTATTTACATCATTGCTTAAAATCAACTCTTTAGGTGAACCAAGCGCAATCACCTTTCCTTGGTCAATGATCCCTACCCTGTCGCAGAGTTCCTCGGCTTCTTCCATATAGTGTGTTGTCAGAATCACTGTTTTGCCATTTTTTTTGAGTTCCCTTATGAAGTCCCATACCGCGTGGCGAGACTGAGGGTCCATAGCGACTGTGGGTTCGTCAAGGAAGGCTATTTCAGGATCGTGGACCAATGCCATTATCAGGTTAATTCGACGTTTCATGCCGCCACTATATTTTCCTACACGTCTTTTTGCATCTTCAGCGAGGCTCAATTTTTCGAGGAGATTGTTTGTGTTTTTTCGGAGTTCCTCGTTTGACATAGTATGCAAATTTCCAAAGAACTCGACGTTTTCTCTTCCAGTTAGATAGGGGTATACCGCGGTCTCTTGGGTACAGACCCCTATTAATTTCTTAATCTTCTGAGGTTCCTTTTGAATATCATAGCCACGTACGCTGACAGAACCACTTGTTGGTTCTAACAATCCACAAAGAACGTTAATGATGGTCGTTTTGCCAGCACCATTCGGACCGAGTAAGCCAAACAGCTCGTTTCTCTCTACCTCAAGGCTAAGTCCGTCTACCGCAGTAACATCCTCAAACTTCATGGTAAGATTATTGATCACTATCGCCACTTCTTTTTCTTCTTTTCCATTACTCATCTTTCACATCTCCACACAATTTGTCTTAGCCTTGCAGAATTTATTTTTGTGTCAACGTGTTGGGAGAAGAAATGGACTAAAAAAGGTCGAAAAATAGTATTTTTTTAACACAGCAGGTTGACAAATTGGACAAATTAGCTTTTTGTAAGTGGTTTCTTCTTCTTAACCGGTTCTTTTATGAGAGGGGCGCCTTTCTCTTTGACGAGTTCATCTCTCCATGTATCGAATATATAACCTGTATAGAGGATATTTGAAACGATGGATGAGACCACATTTTCGTCTGCTAAGCTTTGTAAAAGGTCTCTTAGCTCTTTCATGGTGTTTGTCCATACTATACAGAATAATTCGTTTGGAACATTGATGAACCGGTAATGTAAAAGCAGATTTGGAAAATATTTCTCCATGATGTTAGCTACTGTTGTCTTATCAGCTTCAGGTTTAAGTCTGATGTGTATTACCGTTATTATATCATTGGAAGCGTCCGGGTACCACTGAATCGAAAATTCAAGCAATTCCTTTCTAATCATGGCAGAAAGCCGGCGCCGAATAGTTTTTGCTGCAACTCCTATTTCATCTGCTATATCTGCTATAGTTTTACGAGAATCACTACTCAGAGAAGAGATTATTTGGCGGTCTAGCGGATACAGAATTTTCTCTATCTTATCTGAAAGATTGTTTGGCGGTGGATTAATTATGCCGAAACTCGGATTTGGTATAAGCGCTTCATTCTTTATATAGTCTATAATAGACTCAGTTTCTGATAGACTTTTCAAGTAAGCTCCTATATAGATGAAATTTCCTCCTCCGATGGTTACCCACCAAATTGAGCCATGTTTGTTTAGCTTTTGATGAAGATCGCCGATCGATTCAACCTCAGATTTTCCATATATAAAAATCATTATTGCTTGTAACGCTGAAATACTTATTTTTGTAGTGAATTTACGAATTATGCCCAGATTGATTAGGGTTTGAATTCTTTTATGGACTGCGTTCGCAGATAAGTTTAGTTTTTCAGCAAGTTCTCTGTATGAAATTCTAGAGTATGCAAGCAATAGCATTGAGAGAATAATATCTGTTTTATCCATTAGTCACAACAATATATAACTTGTTAAAATGGACTTAAAGACTTTGGACACTTGAAGTAACTAACATCATAACTTACCAATAATCAGACACACCTAAATGCATAATAAATATGGGATAAATATTCTCAAGCCTAAACAAGTGGTTGCATTTAGTTGAGTTTGGTCATCAATAACCTCTCTGTTACCTAATCTTATTTGAATAAAGACTGAAAAAAGAGGAATTCCGCAGATTTTCTGGAATGACAACGTAGCAAATCGTCTTAAAGAAGAGTAATCCGATGATTTTTCTCTGCGTGCGCGCGCTATTCTTTCCAGAAGTTTATATCGGAATCTCCCTTTGTAGTTTATCCATTGCAGATATCCTTCTGAGAGAATCCATCCCACAAAAACAAGAGAGAGAAGTTGCATTGCGGACAAATAACTAAGCCTAATTTGTAATAAGTACCTGTCTCATACATAACAAATCTGTTAGGTTCATCAGTCAAGGTAAGAAGGTTTCATGCAATGTTGAATTATCCTGAAGAGTGGACAAAACAGGTTACATTGAAGAATGGTGTTGAAGTGTCTCTTCGTCCTGAACTACCTTCTGATACTGATATGTTGTGGGAAATGTTCTCCACTCTTTCAAAATCAACCTTGGATCAGCTTATTCCGCCCTTTACGAGGGAGAAAATTGAGAACTGGACAAGCAACATTGACTACAACCGACATCTACCCATACTTGCCTTCGTTCGAGAAGGTAGTAGCGATCGCATTATCGGATCAGACTCCATATCGTTCCACCATCAAGAAATCTATCGTCACAAGGCAGATCTCGGCATCACAGTTCATGATGATTATCAAGATTT
>JBHLKK010000114.1:0-3292 GCA_048886745.1 Candidatus Hodarchaeota archaeon
GGAGAAATCGATCCACAATTCTTAATACTAATACTTATCGTCGCAGGCGTCGCTGTAGTCTTCATAGCAATTTCTATAGCGCTTGTGCTCAGAGCAAGGAGATAATCCCCTATTCTCACTCTTAAGAGGACTCTAATCTAACCAGCATCTCTCAGCCTTTAACCTCTTAATATATTCCAGTACTTCCTCCTCATCCACGTCGTACCAGTTTTGGTACGCATCTGCTACTGCAAAATAGAAAGTATTTCTTACATTTCTACACACTATTGGAATCCTCAGTTCTTCGATCCTTTGGACAGCTCCCAAAGAAGCAGTTGGCACAGCAACTATGATCTCTGTTGGGTAATACTTCTTAACGGATTCAATGGCCGCCAACATTGTGAACCCTGATGCTAACCCATCATCCGTAAGGATTACCGTTTCATTTTCGAATTTTGAATAAATCCTCTTATCTAGTTTGTAGAATTTTGTACGTTCATCAATCTGCTTCAAAGTCTTATTGACTGCACCATCAATTTGCTCTTTTGTAAGGTTTAAGCGACTTACTAACCACTCGTTGAAAATTACCGTACCATCTATTGTTATGGCTCCAAAACCTGCTTCCGGATTCCATGGGATCTGAATCTTCCTTACTATGAGAATATGCATTTTTCCGTTTAGTGCTTTGACCAGAGAGTAACCTACAGGAACTCCTCCGTTTGGGATGGCCAGGACGATAGCTCCTCTATTTGTGTACTTTCTTAGGTCTTCCGACATTGCCCTACCTGCTTCAAGCCTATCTCGATACAAATTCCGCCCCAAGACATTTATTTGGCTCTCAACTTATATTCTTTAAACAAAAAAGACCATCCAGGGGGCCAAGGAAAATTAAAGAACGCCATGTGCTATTGCTTGCCACGATGATTGCCAGCTCGCTTTTATTTGTAAGTTTTGTGGCTCTGAATCCCTACATCATTCAGCAGGACCCTGATGAACCTACACACGTACATCTAACGTGGCAAACAAATGATACGGCCCATACAATGACAATAACTTGGCAGTCTTCCCTCGATGATTCAGGAGACTCCGTGCTTTACGATACAAATCAAAGAAACGGGAATCCACTATTATACAGTTATTCAGCTGTGGGCACGAACCATACTTATACGGGATCCTCAGGATACATCCACGATGTTGAACTGCTGGACCTGGTCCCAAACACCGCATACTACTTCATCTGTGGTGGAGACAAAGGAGGATGGAGTCAAGAGAGATCCTTCAAAACGAGTCCTCTAATTCCCTCAAGAACAAGATTGATTGTGGGTGGTGATTCTAGGACTGATATCGTCGCCCGAAACAAAATCTCTCAAATTATGAGCACTTTTGATCCGGACTTTGTTCTCTTTAACGGTGACATGGTTGCGGATGGTAATGATCAAAACCAGTGGGATGTTTTCCTGGATCATATGGACACTTACTGGATTGGCAACAACTCACTAACTATCCCAATCATACCGGCCCTAGGAAATCATGAGAAGAATTCTACTAATTACTATGAGCAATTTGCCTTAATTGGCAATGAACAATGGTACTCACTGAACTGGGGTCCAGAGATTCATATTATTGTTCTTAACAGCGAAGCAAATCTTGAGGGCATAATTGCTCAGGCAAATTGGCTGGAAGAAGATTTAAAAAGACACGAATCATGTCTCTGGAAGTTTGTCACATTTCATAGGAATGTCTTTCGATCAAACCACGAGTCGTGGACATTGGTGTTTGATTACTGGGTCCCCATATTTGACAAATACCATGTGGATGCCGTATTCAACGGTCATAGTCACAATTATATGCGCACAAAACCAATTAATTGGACAAAATCTAGTACGACTCCTCAATCTTCTTATCTAAATGGAACCATGTATGTTGTAACTGGAGCTTGGGGGGCACCTCTCTATGATGTTACTGACGGATGGTGGGTTGCCTATAATAGGTCGGTACATCATTTTACATTAGTTGACATCTTTGACAATAGAACACTACACTTACAAGGAAAGGATGATTCTGGCATGACATTTGATGAAATCTGGATCGATAAAACAGCTCCTCCTGACGATGATAATGGTTCAAATGGGATATTACCCGATTCAGATATTCTTGGCATCTTTGTTCTTTGTCAGGGTAGAGCCAATCATATCTGTTTCTTTGTTAACAATATCGATTTTATAACAACCGGAAAGATCAACAACTACTTGACAGGGAACATTCGAGCGTACTTCTGGCATCATGTTTGATGTCGTATCCCGGTAGGAATTCCATCCATTACCATATAACACTTTGTTGGAGAGGCGAATTACATTAAAGAAAAACGCCATCCGATTAAGATTGACTTGCCAAAACGAGTTCTGGCTCTTCAGCGGTTTCAGTCGGGATGACAGGCTCTTTCGAAAGAACATATCCGTGATATGGTGTCCCACTGATCATATTAAGCGCTTTAAGGTGGTTTTTCAGCTTTATGAATTCTTCTGGAGCTATAGATCTACCGTAATGCTTTTTGAAGAATGGGTCTAGACACCTTTCCACCAAATCAAACTCGTTTACAGGATTCATCTGCTTTTCCATGAATTTAACAACTGTCTGGATCAATTCTTCTATATTTATAGTGGGTCTAATCATTCCTGCATCTAGGAGAACTTGAACTGCTATTTTCCATAGCACATCTGCCAGTTTCTTCCCCTCTTCATTGAGCTCCAAACTTGAGAGGAGCTTTCTATTTCCAATGAAACCCTTTTCTTTCAGGTTTCTCAAACTCTTGTAAACTGTACGCTGGTGGGCTGAAACGAGCTTCAACAAGTCAGATATTCTGATATCTCCCAACTTCCATATTATATTGAATACCTCTCTCTCTTTGGGAGATGCGTCTTCTGGTGGGTAGGTTTTTTTGGTTCTGCTGTAAACCCTGACGGATTTCCTCCGCACAAATGTTCTAACTCTTGCGATCACCCTTGAAAGCACTGATTCTGGAATTAGGTAGCTCAGCTCTTCTCTTGATTTCTCGCCATTCATCAGGGCAAGCAGAAGGAATTCTTCATAGCCGCTACCATATCGGGGTAGTCTATCAAACCACCATTTGTTACGGATATATCGGTTGATCTTCCTGCCTAATTCAGTTATGCCAAACTTGCTGTTTTTTTTCTGGATCAATCCCGATTCTTGAAGTGGCCTCAAATACCAATTACATATTGTGCTTCGACTGTGAGAGAATCTATTCTGATTTAATCTTTCTTGGATTAAAGGGAGGGGAGCCGAGGAGGTT
>JBHLKK010000115.1:0-3161 GCA_048886745.1 Candidatus Hodarchaeota archaeon
CTTTAAAGAAGATTTTATATCCTAGGATTCCGTGCCGCTCAGGAGTCAAACCCGTATGAATTGAAACTATGGCTGAGGATGTCACTGTTGGAAAAACCGAAGAAATTGGAAAAGCTTCTCCGCATCTTCCGATACGTTGAAAAGTAGTGGATTTCAGAAATTGATCTATACCTAGAGAATCCACAACCAATAGGATGACATTCTCTGGGTTCTCGCCTTTGAAAGCCTTTCTGCAGTCATTATCTTCAAGAAGAGATTTTCTCCCTTCAAATTCAAAACCAAGAAGTTCTAGGGCTGCAGGTAAGACCATAGAGATGTTTCTTTTATAGCTAGGTGCATAGAAAGAATTATCTATTTTCAAGGGTTTTATCAAAGACTTTGCTTCCTTTAGGAACTTATCTCTAAAATCTTCACGATATATTTTGCCCATTTCTTTCACTTTCTTTTTTCTGATATCTCCGTTTGAACGCGCTGCAATAAGCGCTAAAAGAATTCCTTCAGCTTTCCTTTCTCATCGATCAACTTAAGCCAATCGATCTTGCCAACACGATATTTGTTTGCTTCTTCTCCACTCAAGATTTTCAGGACCTGCTTAAATGTCTCCTGGGGGGATAAATCGGTAGTATCCAATTCATACACTTTGCTTTCGCCGTAGGCCTTCAAAGCATTGACAAGGCAAATAGAAAGTATCTCTGCTTGAATATTTTCAGCAATCTTGACTTTCTTCCATCCTCTCTTTTTTAATTTGAGACTGAGTACTTCTGGAGAAGTTCTGAGAACAATGGCAGCCAAAACATCTTTTGATGGAATTATATCTGCATAATGCCCTTCCACAATGATTCCTCTTTGAGAGTCTTCGATTCTTTGAAGAAGATAAGAAACCAAACGATCAGTGTTTGCAATCTTTGTATCTCTCTTCCGGTCCACTCCAAGTATAAATCCTGTTTCTTCTGCAATTCTGCTTATATCTATGAGTTCTACACTGAAATGCTTTGCCAGATTCTTTGCCAAAGTGGTCTTTCCCGTTCCAGGTGAGCCTAAAATCACAACAGCCTTTTTGCTCATCATCTCAAACTAACCTTCACTTTAGACTCCTTTTATCAACATAAGAGGCTAATTATTCTCATAAAAGATTATGTGTACCAGCGCTTCCTGATTCTTATAAGCCTTACACATTTTGCAGCTTGAACTGCTTAATTTTGTAGCAGAGTAACATAAATATTTTAATAGTGATATGTATTATAAGTTAAACAGGACGTTAGTTACATTATTTGATTATTTGGAAAAAACGTTGGTGACCAAATGGTTAGAAAACCAAAAAGAAGCAAGATTCCATTAGCAATCATTTTCGTTGCGCTTTGCTTTGGTTTGTTCCTGATATTCCCACAGGCTGCCCAGGCTCAACTTGGGGATGATAATGAATATGCGATAAGAACCGGCACTGCAGAACCACTAATACTTGTAGAATATGCAGATTACACAAATACTTCCCAATACTTAACTATGTCAGATGGTGGTTACGCGCTGGCATATTCTTATCTGCCGGTAACGTGGACTGGTTATGAGCTATATGCCCTTATCTATGATCTTCACGACACAAAAAATTGGATCTTAAACTACGACTTCAGCAGTGGAACAGATGATGGATATGATAATCCACCGGCTAATGACAGTGCAAACGTGGACGATTGGACATTCTATGCCATCGATGTGGGTAATACAAATGATATGTCTGGAAACTACAATGATACTGGGGGGAATCCTGCAGGTACAGTTGAACTTCGGATGGATAGTGATCGATATGAGAGTGGCGGCTGGTGGAACCGCTACAATGAAGGGGACACGTGCCTATGGAATGAGACAACGACTATTCCTCGAGGCACGGTAATTGATGCCACTCTCGGATTCGATGTTCTCCCGGTCAGCTGTGCAATGTTTAATTCTTGGGCATTATACTTTAAGGTGAATGACATAACTATCCACAGAATCGGAATCTATGACATTCGTGGTTGGGGAATGGACACATGGCACAGAAGATCTGTAAATGTTGATGCGTGGTCAAATTCAACTCCTCTTTTCTCAGATCCTGTTAATGGAACTATAACATTCGAAGTAGGCCTTGAGTATACTGCAACCTCTGCAAGTTATTCTGATAGTTTTACTGACATTCAATACCAACATTTGTGGGTGGATAACCTTCAATTGAACGTTAAGGCAGAATGTCAACCAGATCAGGTTGAACTGAAGATGAATACTGAAAATGTTACAGGCGCTAGTTGGGCACTAGGCGAACATACAATCAATGACACATGGACATCTTCCCCTGTAATAGCGAATTTTTCTGTAGTTGCTCCAAATGCCACGGTTGACATGTTCTGCGATCTAAGATTGAATATTACTCGACAGAGTCAGTCGCTATATAGAGAAGAGGTGGGGAAGTATGGCACAAGATTTGAACTTGAATCTAATAATCCTGTTAATTGGACCTTATTTATCCGAGTTTCCGTTCCGAACCTTTACGAAAATTACCTCTTTAATATTTCCACTGCTGACAGCTGGAATGTCAGCTTTGTTTCCCAACCTCAAACACCGCTTGATAACAATGTATCTTCATGCATCGGTGGAAAACCTGGTGATGGCTACTTCTATGTTCCCGCATATCAGATAACGCCATCTCCCAATGGCTATTGGAGTATAAGAGCTCAATCCCCAAACTGTATGGAAAGTGCTGTTTCATCACCTCTTAGTGTTCGTGTGGAGAACACGCTTGAGGTATCTTCGCAAATAAACAATACCATGATTGCAGATGCTTCATCTTACTCCGCAAACTTGACCATACTTGACCCCGATGGAATTTTATATATAACCAATTCTGCATTACCTTTCACCAATGGAACAGTCTTCTTTGGTGTAATAGATTTTGATGAAATGAATGATCCTGCTGGTTGGTATAAGGTTTATGTGGATTGGGCAGGAAATGGAGAAGCCGGGAGGACAAACACAACATTTATGGTGATTCGACCAGCCAGGTTTGCCCATCTTCATCCAGTCGGAGCAGAAGCCCACATAGAGGTTGGCTCACCATTGACAATTGTTGCACAATTGCATGATAATATCACAGATGGTGTTATTGCTGGGGCTAATGTTTCTTATCGTGCCGA
>JBHLKK010000116.1:0-2926 GCA_048886745.1 Candidatus Hodarchaeota archaeon
CTAGATTCATTGTTGCCTGATAGCTAGCAGCAGTGATAGAGCCGGTAGCATTATCCCATTCCACATATGTAGGAGAAATAGGTGCTGTAGGAGAGAAACCTCCTGTGAAGTATACATAATAATGAACCGTATCCCCTTTGGTAATGTTCGAAAGAAAAGTAATTGTGCAAGAATCCAAATGAGGTGTTCCTGTCGTGTTCCACACTTGATAGGGTACCAGGTTCCATGTGCCGTTATAGAATTTCACGTGGATGTTCTTTTCCCTGGCAAAACCAGAGGGAAACTCGAGGTACACATTGATTGGCTCATTTGTTCTGTTAACAAAACCCGGCTCAGTTACGGTAACCCTTATTCGGTAATCCCATTGACTGTAAAGAAGTGGATCCCACTCATACGTTTCGACTCCATTATGATACGGTGGAGAGCCATTTGCCTTCACAGGGAGCGGAATTGGCAATTGGAATGAAAACGCTACAAGTAGCAGCAAAGCTATAAATAACATTGATCGATGAGAACTTCTTCTCAATTTACTTCACAACAAATTGAGATTGAAAAGTCGTATAAATGTCTTTGCTAATCTCCCTTATTCAATGCTTTTGGCCATTTCTGTAAGGAGAGCGTTGATGGTCATCTCCCTGGTTCTGAGTATCCCGTGATTGAATTGTCGTCCTCGGCTTATGCCCTTTATACTCTGCTCGATTATTCTTTGCTTAATCCATCGTATTCCGGATGGATTAAACTTGTAAACATCCTTTGTTTTTCTGCAACGTCCGAGCTTTGTTGTAGTCATGTATGTGCAAAATCCTCTTTCCGCCAGATTCTGGAGTGTCTTTCTGATGATAGAATGTATTATTGGAAATCTTGTACTCTTATCACCTAGCCTTTCTAAAGTGATTTTAGCTAATCTTGCGCTTGTGAAAACGTTGCTATGCCAATTTGAATTTACCTTGGTTATGTATTCTAGAACTGTCTGATTTATTAGTTCTTCATCTATTTTCATTTGAATCTACCCGGTTGGATTACTAAGAATAGGAGTCCTTTAATAGCTCCAAATGCTTTATCGCTTGTCTCTGCTCCAGTGTGCCTTCATTCCATCGTTTTCTAATGACATCTATTAGGTACTCTGGAAAAAATGTGGTAAATTTCATATCTGACTTTAGGAGCAAAATCTGTCTTCCTTCAGTATCCTCTATATCATTTACTACATCAAGCTTCTTGAGCTGATCAATTAGACTGGGAAGAGAATCCTTAGCATAAAGATCCAATTCATCTTCAAGTTCTTCGAAGTAATATGGTCCTTGCCGAAGTTTTTTGATGATTAGGTAGATGTCAGGACTGGATAGAACTTTTGAGAAACGAGACGTGTCATCTGGAGTAGACATATATTCTTTGAAATATTCTTCCACGTCTTCCAAATGCTGTTCTCCAATATCTCCAGGAACAATTGAATCCTGCATTGATTCACGCAATCTGGCCATCGGAGCACGAGTTGCAAAGACATCTTTTATCAGGAAAAGGCATTCATCTGGGATACCTTCAACAAAAGCTTCTTTGACCAATTCGGTCTTTACAAATGGAGCAAGAACTATGTCCAAATCAGTTATCTCTCTGCCAGTTCTTTCTTCAAGCCATGCCTTCAGCTCAGATTTCGTTGTGCTGCCTTCAATGAACTTCTGGAGCAGCAATACACGCAGTGGATCGCTAAATATCATTGCATATCGCTGTTCATCTTCTATTTCCGTTATCCGGGCAAATCTTTCATAGGCGGAGAGAATGAAATCCATCATTTCCTGTGATTCTGCCTTTTCCAGAATCTCTTTTGATACTTCAGAAAGCGTTTCTTCAAATGCATCGGCATCCTCTCCCTCTTCAAGTACCAACGATATGCAGTATTGGTTCTGACCTCCAGACATGATGCCCGTATAATAGCTTGCTACATTCAAGTCTTCTATTCTCATACTCATAAAACCAGGATTCGCAGAGCCCAGTGCATGAGTCGTAAATATCCTCATCACGTGTTCTTGATCAATTTCAAAATCCGATGGGTGTTTGGCTTCTAGTACAGCACCTACTTTATCATCCCATCTAATTACGACTATACCCTTAGGCATAGGGATCTCCTACTTGATTCTAAATTATGTTAAGCATAATCTCCCTAATTATCTTATCCCAAACTAATTATATAATATTACGTTTTAAGCTTTTTTATAGTGAAGCTACAAAAAAGAGAGATTCTAGATAGGATAAATCAGAAAGACATCAGTATGGCTACCATAATAACGAGGATTATGACAATGAAGGTCCACCCGAGCATTGTTACAACCAAATCGCTACTCAGCTTTCTAAGATCCTTCTTGGTAACATAGTCCTTGGGCAAAAAACCCGTTCTACTATATAATTCACGAAGTCGCTCTGTAATCTTGTCCAGAAGATCTGTGAGTTCGGTTTTCTCTCTATGAATTACTGTTACAGTATTCTCTATTATTTCTTCGGAGCTGGATACCATCTTGAAGGGGGGTTCCTGAAGTTTGGCTTTTTCTATGCGATAGATACGTATATCAGCATCCTTGAGTTTTCCAGTCAAGGCGAACTTAGCAGCGTCCACTACCAATCCTATGGCATTGGGGAACAGATCCTGATATCTTTGTTGTGTACCCTTGTCGATTGAGGAGAAGAAATCAGCACCCATTTTTGGGTGGGAATGATACCAGCCACAGATTATTTCGTCGGTGGGCTGCTTTTGTAGGAATTCAGCAATTGATGCTTGGTCTATGTCCTCAAGCTTTACATGAGTTGCTGTCCCTCTCTGCCGTGTGATCGCAACATCTGTAATTAGAATGGAGTTATTTCTTAATCGACCTATGAGAAGGCCAGCTCTTTCTAATTTCGTGAAGGCAGTATGTTCTAAAATCTTTGCCAAAGCTAT